>NZ_JADBTX010000017.1:0-124250 GCF_020245945.1 Microcystis sp. M015S2 | reverse complement strand
AGTTAGGCATTCTCGCTTCGTTTTTTCGTCATAGCCTTTCTGTTTTTCATAGTTATCAATAAATTGACGGCCACAGGTTACACAAATATGATTTTGTTTACCTTGTTTATTGATGCCATTTTTACGGATATGGGTAGATTTACATTCAGGGCATTGCATTTTGATTTCCTCCATTCATATCTCTATTATGCAACGCCTAAAAACAATCTCCTGATTACTGATCACTGATTACTGATTACTGATTACTGATTAGGTGTCACCTTATCAATAACCTTGAGAGTCCCGTCATCCTTAACAGTCCAGACATCGTAACTACCGACCACATCGCCATTTTCGTCGATATCCACATTGCCACTGGCCCCTTGATAGTTAATATCCTCGCCTTTGCGAATCATTTCCAGGGCTTGACAAGCATCGGTTACTTCCGTCCCAGGGCCATTAGCCACCTCACGAATCTTGCTTTGAATCCCTTCACCTGTGTTAGATTTAGCCGCCTCAGCTGCTAACATCAATAAAATCGCCGCGTCCCAAGTATGGGGAACAAAAGCGGTGACATCCTTGCCAGTTTTTTCTTTCCAGAGAGTCGTAAAAGCGCTTAAAGCTTGACCGTCGGCCCCGGGGACAGTGCCTAGGGCCCCAGCAATAATTGACTTACCATCGGTTCCTTTCCCCACCTGTCTGGTGAAATCTTCCGAAAAAACCCCATCGGTGAGGAGGACGGTAACTCCTTTGGTCAATCCCTGTTTATAGGCCGCTTGTAGTAATAAACTGCCCGTTTCAGCGTAAAGGACTGCCGCTACAGCATCCGGTTGGTTAGCGAAGGCAGCCGCCGCTTCACTATCGAGAGTGGCAGCTTTCGGGTCATAACGGACGGGATTTTGCTTATTAGTGATCGTGCCGCCTAATTTATCGAAAGCGCCCACGAATTCCCGTTCAAATCCGACCCCATAATCGTTATTGATCACGACGGTGGCCACATTTTGAAAACCCTTTTTCTTAGCTAGGACTGCTAAAGCTTGAGCTTGGTAGGTATCCGGGGGAGCCGTCCGCGCCCAAAAACCTTGAAAATCGCCTTTTTTCGCCCTATCAGTAAATACGGGACTGGTGCTACCCGGAGAGACTAACATAACTTTATTTCTCACCGCCACATCGACGGCTGCTCCCGAGACGCTACTGGCAAAGGAACCGATCACACCGGCTACTTTATCCACCTCCGCTAGTTTCGTCATTGCTGAAGCACCGGCGGCGGGATCGGTTTGGTCATCTTCTTTCACGAGGGTGACGGGTTTGCCATTGACTCCACCACAGGCATTGATAGTCTCCACCGCTAGGGCGGCTGCTTCGGGCATATTTTGACCAATAGCGGCTAAATCTCCAGTAATGGGCAGTAAAGCCCCTAATTTTAAGCCTTGATCACCGGTGGCAGTGGTGGTGGGACTAGAGGCGTTGTTATCCGGGGTTTGGGCATTATTACAAGCGGTTAAAAAGTTAGCTAAGAGGCTGATGCTCAGGGTTAGGGCTAGGGGCGATCGAATATATCTCTGCATGGCAGTAAAATCAAGGATGAGTTAAGGTTGCAAGGCTGAAAAACCCGGACTGGGAAAATTCTAATCGATGTTAGCATTCTCTCCAAATCAAACAGGTTTTCGTCTTAATTTAGATATTGATGGAAAAAACGGCTAATTTGTTCGATCTATGCACTAGGAATTATGAATTATGAATTATGAATTATGGTTCTTCGGTTTGTCTTATGCAACGTACAGGGTTATAAGGAATGAAACTCTTATAGAGAAAGACATTTGGCGATTTTTGTTAATTGTTTTCGATCTAGAGCGAACTAATCAATTAAATCTCTTGCCAGATAAGGATTTAGTCGATTTATGCCACCCTATCGAACCATACTAAGTAACTAAGAACCCTGAAAACTCGCATCTGATAACTGTTTACTGATCACTGGTCACTGATGGCTGAAAACCCACTTAGGAAGCTTTGGCTAAAACGGTGTTCTGGTTTAAAAACTGAATCGCGGTTTGGTATTGACTATCTTTTTCGGTGCCGATTTCCTCATAGGTGATCGGTTCCTGTGCCACCACTTGATCCGGCATAATTCCTAACTTATGAATATCATGGTGGCCGGGAGTTTCATATTTAGCCACGGTAATCGCTAATCCTGCCCCATCGGGTAACTCGAATAGGGACTGAATTAATCCCTTACCAAAAGTCTTTTCTCCTACTAAAACCCCCCGTTGATTGTCCTGTAATGCTCCGGCTAAAATCTCGCTGGCGCTGGCGGTTCCCTGATTGACTAAAACCACTAGAGGCGCATCGGTTAAAGCATTGCCAGCAGCGGCAAAACTATCGGCAATTCCCTCGCGATTAACCGTATAAACGATCGTTCCCTGATTAATCCACATCCGAGCGATTTCTATGCCCGCTTGCAGCAAACCACCGGGGTTATTTCTTAGATCCAAAATATAACCCTTGGCTCCTTGTTTTTGTAAGTTCGTCACCGCTTCCGAGACTTCTTTGGCAGCGTTAGCACTAAATTGATTTAAGCGCACATAACCGATGGGCAAGGAACTAGAATTTTTATCCAAAACCGCTACCACTGGACTTAAAGAAATGCGTTGACGGGTTAAAGATAGGGTTTTTGGTTGACTTTTTTGATCGGGAAGAATGACTAAGGAAACTTCTGTTCCGGGGGTGCCGCGCATTTTGGCCGCCGCCGCGTCGAGGGTTAAAGTAGTGGTATCGATGCCATCAATAAACAAAATGCGATCGTGGCTATTCAAACCAGCGGCCTCGGCAGGAGAACCGGCAAGGGGAGCAACTACTTCTAAGTAACCATTGTCGGGATTGATATTAATTTGCAGTCCTACCCCCGATAATTCCCCCGTGGTGCTAATTTGTAGGTTATGGTATTGATCCGGTCGCAGGAGACGGGTAAAGGGTTCATCGAGAGTAGCTAACATCTGTTCGATGGTGTTATAGGCCGCCGTCCGATCGTTGAGGGGTTTTTTGATGAATTGTTCCCGCACCTGCCACCAGTTTTGATGATTAAAGGTGTCATCATAATAGGATTGGTTGACTAATCGCCAAGATTGTAGTAGTAATTTTTGTTCTTCGCTAAAGGCGGCTGCTGTGGGTGTCCATGCCATCCAAGTCAGACAAAACCAAAATCCCACCAATAATCCCACCCACAACGATTTTTTTCTCATCTTGCTTCTCTTATAAATCCAGTGCTGATCTGCTGATTATTTTCAGTATAGTCTTTTCTCTGAAATCGATTCTTATCTGGTAACTCTTGACTCTCCCCGGTTTGGTGGGTAAAATGTATTCTAAGATACAGTCTTCTGGGCTAATTAGTGGAACGAACCACAGAGACACAGAGGACACAGAGATCGATCGTTCTTATATAAAAAAGAGGGTAGTTATGGTTAACTACCCCAAAAAATTCTACTAGATCGGTGCCATTAAGCGATCGCTTAATTGTTCAGCTACTAGACAGCCACAACTTTTTTGCTGACTTGGGTTAATTGCCCTTTAGCATACTTGGCTGCGTAGTCATCGAGGGACATTTGTTTGATTTTGCTGGCGTTACCGGCGGTACCAAATTGTTGATAGCGATCGGCACAAACTTTCTGCATATAGGTGATCGAGGGTTTCAGGAAGAAACGGGGATCAAACTCTTTCGGGTTGCTGAATAGTGCTTCCCGAACTGCGGCGGTAATTGCTAAACGGCAGTCAGTGTCGATATTGATTTTACGCACACCACTCTTGATGCCTTTTTGGATTTCTTCCACGGGAACACCGTAGGTTTCAGGGATAGCGCCACCGAATTGGTTGATTAATTCGAGGAGATCTTCAGGAACCGAGGAAGAACCGTGCATGACCAAGTGAGTATTGGGTAAGCGGTTATGAATTTCTTCAATGCGGCTAATAGCGAGAATTTCGCCGGTGGGTTTGCGGGTAAATTTGTAAGCGCCGTGGCTAGTACCAATGGCTACTGCTAAAGCGTCTACTTGGGTTCTTTCGACGAAATCCACCGCTTCATCGGGATCGGTTAACAGCATCGAGTGATCTAATTCTCCCTCAAAACCGTGGCCGTCTTCCGCTTCTCCTTTACCGGTTTCTAAGGAACCTAAACAACCGAGTTCCCCTTCCACACTAGCACCGATCGAGTGGGCAACTTTTACCACTTCAGCAGTAACGTTAACGTTGTACTCGTAGGTGGCGGGAGTTTTAGCATCCGCTTCTAAGGAACCATCCATCATAACGCTGGTGAAACCGTTACGGATGGCCGAGTAGCAGGTGGCGGGTTCGTTACCGTGATCTTGGTGCATCACGATGGGGATATGAGGATAGGTTTCCACCGCGGCGGTGATCAGGTGACGCAGGAAGTTTTCCCCTGCATATTTGCGCGCACCGCGAGAAGCTTGTAGGATAACGGGGCTGTCGGTGGCTGCCGCCGCTTGCATGATCGCTTGGATCTGCTCCATATTATTTACGTTAAAAGCGGGGATGCCATATCCGTTCTCAGCCGCGTGATCCAACAATAACCGCATGGGGACGAGTGCCATATCCTTTACTCCTTAATCTATTTCTTGTTTTTTGTCTCTTTAAATTCAAGAAAGTTAATTCTCTTACCTGTTAATCTTAAGATAGTTTTTACACTTTGACGATCCCCAAAAAAAATTTTTCTAGGTTTCGTCCTAAGATGACCACAATCTCCGTTGCGCTGGTCCTTTAAGTAGTTCGTGTGTATCAAATAGCAGCTGGGGAATCGGCAATTTTTCCGGGCAGCGAGGTAAACAATCACCACATTCAGTACAATTATTCGCCTTGCTTCCGGGGAACCAATGACCAGCATTTTCCAGCATTCGATAGCGATACTGGCCAAAATCAGTCATTTCGTAAGCTACTGCCAGATTCCGCAGTCTCAACACTTCGGGGATATTAATATTTTCAGGACAGGGTAAACATTGATAACATTGGCTACATAAATCTGTAGCCAATTTATCGGTTAAATGTGCCTCTAAACGGTTAAAAACGGCAATTTCTGCCGCATCTAAGGGCTGATCTCGTTCGCATACGTTAATAATTGCCTCTAATTCCTCTGGTATCGCTGCCCCGACGCTGAGGGTAGTAATGCGCGGATCGCTCAATAAAAAGCGATAATTTAGCTCTAGGGGTGAAAAAGGGGCGCATAATTCCTCTAGCTTCTTGGGAGGTCTGTGGAGACCACCTCCCTTATCAGCAGGGGAAATAATAAACACACCCATGTCCTTTGCTTCGGCTAAAGCGATCGCTGGTTGCTGTCTTTGCCAAAAAAAATAGTAATGGATATTGACAAAAGCGAAGAAATCTGTATTGATCGTCTCGAGAATAATTTCTAGGGGTGCATGGGTAGAAAAGCCAATATGACCGATTTTTCCAGCTTCTTGGGCCATAAAAACGGCTTTCATGCAGCCTTGCGGGTCTTTAATCCAGTTTAAATGCTCGCGGGTGTTAATACCGTGAATTGCTAGACAATCGAGGTAATTTAATTGTAATCGTTCTAGGGATTCGCCGATCGCTTTTTCCATAGTTTGGCGATCGGGAGTGGGAACCAATTTCGTGGTCAGATAAACCCGCTCCCGCACTCCTTGACGCTGCAGGTAGCGACCGAGAAAAACTTCGCTATTACCGTAACCTCTGGCCGTTTCTAGGTGATTAATCCCCAATTCTAGGGCGCGATCGAGTGTTGCGGTAAACACCGACTCTGAGGACAAACAGCGCATTGTCCCCAGGGAAAACAGCGAAAATTGCCAATTAGTACGGCCAAATCGTCGATAACGCATTGATTCAGTTATCAGTTATCAGTTATCAGTTATCAGTTACCAGTTAAGTAGGTAACCTCAGTTCGGGATAAGCTAAAACCCTGATGCTACCGTAGCCTGAAACTCCTATTCTTTCGTGGAAGCTATGGCAAAATTCCCTTATCCCGAACTGACGTTAAGATACAGTCTTATGGGCGAGTGAGTGGAACGAACCACTCCAGACACAAAGGACACAGAGATCGATCACTACTATATAAGTTAAACTTATCACACAAAGAATAAGACAGCCACTGATAGAGCTTACAGTATAGTGATTAATAGAAGCATTTTGCAAAGAATTATCGAGATAAAGAATGGATATTCGATCGACTGACACCTCGCTCCTTACTTGGACAGGAGATACTTTAGCCCTAGGTTTACCAGAAGGAGCCGTAGAGATTGCAGGAGAATTGGCAGAATTAAACAATAAACTGGGGGGAACCCTAGAGGAACTCATCTCCGAGACGGAATTCGAGGGAAAATTAGGCAGTAGTGCGGCGACTCGTCTAGGTGGTGGTGGTCTGATTCGCAAATTAATCCTGGTGGGATTGGGAAAAACTGCCGATTTCGACCTGCAAACCCTGCGTCTAGCGGCCGCCGCCATCGCTCGTCTGGCCAAACAACAAAAAAGCCAAGCTCTGGCCATCAGTTTACCAGTAGTTGGGGATCAGTCCGCCACCGCCGGAGCAATCACGGAAGGGCTGCTGCTGGCCACTCATCAGGATACCCGCTTCAAGTCCACTAAGGAGGAAAAAGGAGCCAAATTAGAAACCGTCGAGTTATTGGGTTTAGGAGAGCAAGCATCGGCGATCGCCAAAGCCGAGCAAATCTGTTCCGGGGTGATTCTGGCCAGAGAATTAGTCAATGCTCCCGCGAACACCGTCACCCCCCTGACCATGGCAGAAACCGCCGAGCAAATTGCCGCCGAATACGGATTAAGTCTCAACATTCTGGAACAGGAAGAATGCGAAAGCTTGGGCATGGGAGCCTTCCTAGGAGTGGCCAAAGCCTCGGATATTCCCCCAAAATTCCTTCATTTAATCTATAAACCCCAAGGAACCCCGAAACGTAAACTAGCAATCGTCGGTAAAAGTTTAACCTTTGATTCCGGCGGTTTGAATATTAAAGGGGCCGGCAGTGGCATCGAAACCATGAAAATGGACATGGGGGGTGGTGCCGCTACCCTAGGCGCAGCCAAGGCGATCGCCCAATTACAGCCAGAAGTGGAAGTACACTTTATCTGTCCAGCTACAGAAAATATGATTAGTGGTCGCGCTATGCACCCTGGGGACATTTTAACCGCTTCTAATGGCAAAACTATTGAAGTCAATAACACCGATGCCGAGGGACGATTAACCCTGGCCGACGGCTTGGTTTTTGCGGAAAAATTAGAGGTAGATGCGATCGTGGATCTAGCCACTTTAACCGGGGCCTGTGTCATCGCTTTGGGGGACGATATCGCCGGTCTATGGAGTAGCGATGAGAGTCTCGCTGCTCAACTCCAAGAGGCCGCTAAATTAGCCGGCGAAAAATTCTGGCCGATGCCTCTAGAAGAAAAATATTTCGAGGGGCTGAAGTCTCCAATTGCCGATATGAAAAACACCGGCCCACGCCCCGGCGGTTCCATTACAGCCGCTTTATTTTTGAAGCAATTCATTAATAACACGCCTTGGATGCACCTAGATATCGCAGGTCCGGTCTGGTCCGATAAGGAAAATGGCGTTAATAATTCCGGGGCCACCGGTTTTCCCGTCCGCACTCTAGTTAATTGGGTGATGGCCAATAATTAGGGCTGGCTGAATAAATCTAAAAACCTTGTTGGGTAAGACTTTTAGACCTTTTGTCAATCAAAAAGTACTGGATATGAGAGTGATCGGGGCGAAATTTAGGCACTTTTTCCCTGAAAATTAGGTAATTGGCCACCTCAAAACTGGTAAAACCCCACACCCCACACCCCACACCCCATACCCTGCCCCCAGGAAAAACTTTTTGCGGCAAACCCTAATTAAGTTATCGGTGATCGGTAAGCGGTATTAGATGAGGAGTATTTTCACTGATTACTGTTTACTGATCCCTGACAAATCTCCCCAAACCCTAACCCCTATTCCCCAATAACTGATAACTGCTAGACTAATTGGGTGATGCTTGCAAGATTAATAAAACCAGTGTCGAGATTAGAATGCAGGGACTTTTAAGAAAACTTTGGCGTGCGATCAAAAACTTTTTTACCCGACTTTTGGGGGGACAAGCGGAAAAGGGGAGAGTACAAGCGATCGAATCTGTTCCCCTAACCGATACAGACTACGAGTTTCTCTATATGCAGTTACTCGATGGAGTGGCCCACGGTTGGCACGAAGGCAGAATTCTGAGATTTTTTGAGAAACTGGGCGATCGAGGTCGGCAAAAAGATTGGGTAGAATGGTTAGAGCGTTTTGGGACCCGTCTGCAATCCTCCGCTTCCCTTAACCAACTTCTCGCCAGCAGAATGATCCGTTTAGGAGAATTAGCTCGCGCTTTTCCGGGGATTGAACGTATTGGTGAAGCTTCCTACGAGATCGGTTATCAACTCTACACCAAAGAAACTGCCACTTTAATCTGGGAATACGCCGGCGAAGATGAGGCCCCGGGCAGTTATTCCCTGCCGCAACCCCCAGAAAATCTCTTATATTCGGGTGAAACTAGCGATTTTAACGGTGCTGACTCGGAAAATCCCCAATTAGAAACCCTCACCCTTGATGAATTATTTAACCGTCTGCACAACGATCCTACCCTAGCGGGCCAAATGGCCGAACAATTAGGCATCGAAAATAAGGACGCAGAAAGCATTATTAATAGTCTGATCGCTCAATTTTCCCCCCAGGAGGGTAAAAACCCTGAAACTGCCGCAGATTGGTTTAATCAGGGCTTAGAACAGGCAAATTTAGGCAATTGGTCAAATGCGATCGCTGATTGGGAACAGGCCTTGACGATCGATCCCCAATTAGCCTCGGCCTGGCATAATCGTGGTGGTGCCTTAGCCATGATTGGTAACTACGAAGAGGCGTTAAATAGTTATGATCGCGCCCTAGAAATCACCCCCAACGATCACCAAGTCATTAACGCTAGAGGCAGCGCCCTATACGGACTGCAACGTTGGCAAGAGGCTTTAGAATGCTGGCAACAGGTGCTAGAAGCGGACGATAATTTTTATCAAGCTTGGTACAATCGCGGCAGTACCCTAGAAAATTTGGGCGAAACCCAAGCAGCGATCGCCTGTTACCAAAAAGCTTTAGGGATTGCGCCGGATTTTGAGCTTGCCCAAACCCGTCTAGAGGCTTTACTAGGGCAAAAACCGCCCGAAGACGACGGTAATCCCCCCGCCTGATTCAATCTGAACTTGAGCAGTCAACAGCCTACAATAGAAAAAGGTTAGAGACTAATTTTAATGAATCAGGCCCAGCAATGAGTATAAAAAGCAAACCTCCTTCACAATCCCGCCTGATCGGTAATGTTTTATTAGCCGTGGGCGGCTTATTTCTGATTGTTAACCTCCTTTTTCCGCAATTATTTGGCCCTAGCGTCCCCAAAGTTCCCTATAGTCTTTTTATCGACCAAGTGGAAGATGGCAACGTCGCTAGGGTATCCGTGGGACAGAATGAGATTCGTTATCAGCTTAAAAACGACCAAGAGGGCAACTACGGACGAATTTTCAGCACTACACCGATTTTTGACCTAGAATTGCCCAAACGTCTAGAAGCCAAGGGCGTAGAATTCGCCGCCGCACCACCGCCAAAAAATGGCTGGATTGGTAGTGTCCTTAGTTGGGTGATTCCTCCCCTGATTTTTGTTGGTATTTGGCAATTTTTCCTCGCTCGCAGCGGTGGCGGTGGTCCAGCTGGGGCCCTCTCGATTACCAAAAGTCGCGCTAAAGTCTATGTGGAAGGAGACACCACCAAAACCACTTTTGAAGATGTGGCCGGTGTGGAAGAAGCGAAAACCGAATTGGCCGAAATCGTCGAATTTCTCAAATATCCCCAACGTTACATTCAAATCGGGGCGCGGATTCCCAAGGGTGTCCTCTTAGTCGGTCCGCCGGGGACAGGAAAAACCCTGCTGGCAAAAGCAGTCGCAGGAGAAGCGGGGGTTCCTTTCTTTAGTATCTCAGGTTCGGAATTCGTGGAACTCTTTGTCGGTGCAGGGGCAGCCCGAGTGCGAGATCTGTTTGAACAGGCCAAGAAAAAAGCCCCCTGTATTATTTTTATCGATGAATTAGACGCGATCGGTAAATCTCGCGCTAACGGTAATTTTATGGGGGGTAACGATGAACGGGAACAGACTTTAAACCAATTATTGACGGAAATGGACGGTTTTAACGCTGGTGATGCGACGGTGATCGTGCTGGCCGCCACTAATCGCCCCGAAACTCTTGATCCCGCCCTTTTACGCCCCGGCCGTTTTGATCGCCAAGTGTTAGTTGATCGCCCCGATCTGGCTGGACGCTTAAAAATCCTCGAAATCTACGCAGGTAAGGTAAAATTAGGCTCGGATGCAGATTTAAAACAGATTGCTACCCGTACCCCCGGTTTTGCTGGTGCTGACTTAGCTAATCTAGTCAATGAGGCCGCTTTATTGGCAGCCCGCAATCAACGCAGCACCGTCGCCCAAGAGGACTTTAATGAGGCAATCGAGCGGGTAGTGGCCGGTTTAGAGAAGAAAAGCCGGGTTCTCTCGGAAAAAGAGAAGAAAATCGTCGCTTATCACGAAGTTGGTCACGCTCTCGTCGGTGCAGTTATGCCGGGGGGTGGTAAGGTTGCCAAGATTTCGATCGTGCCTCGCGGCATGGCAGCCCTCGGTTATACCCTGCAAATGCCCACGGAAGACCGTTTCCTGATGGATGATACGGAATTACGCGACCAAATTGCTACTCTTTTAGGCGGTCGGGCTGCCGAAGAAATTATCTTCGGTAGTATTACTACTGGGGCCGCTAATGACCTGCAGCGGGCGACGGACTTGGCCGAACGTATGGTGACGACCTATGGTATGAGTAAGACCTTGGGTCCTCTAGCCTACGAAAAAGGTCAACAGAATAGTTTTCTGGGAGATGGCATGATGAATCCCCGGCGTTTGGTGAGCGATGATACGGCCAAAGCGATCGATAATGAAGTGAAAGAGATTGTCGAAAATGGTCATCAGCAGGCCCTGGATATCCTGGCTCAAAATCGCGATTTACTCGAAGAAATTGCCCAAGAAATCCTCAGTAAAGAGGTGATTGAAGGGGAACAGTTGCAAGCACTGCTCGAGCGCGTTAAACCCCTCGATCGAGAACCTGTTACTGTTTAGATTGATTTGATTTTTGCCTTACCCCATCTTGAACAAAGATGGGTTTTTTGCCATTATACTAAATCTGATTATTAAAAACTGATTATTCATTCCTCCTTTTGCCCTTTGCCTCTCCGCAGTCCCAGAACCCCAAAAGTTTCAATTAATCTTAATCCCTATTAAAGATTGAAAGTTTGTAGGGTTGATTCATGAATCAACCCTACAGCGTTCCAATTAATCTTAACCCCTATTAGAGATTGAAACTTGCGTAGCTATTAACATATTGAATGTGATAAAATCGTTCCAATTAATCTTAAACCCTATTAGGGATTGAAACTATCAGCAGCTTATTACCCACCCTAAGCGACCTTTACCACCATGCTAAAGCCTAAATATTGGATCACCTCTGGTTTACTGTTAATTGTCCTTAATTTAATGTCTTTCGTAGCTCACTACATAAGTCAAGCTTTAATGGAAATCTTCGATCCTTTTAAAGAATGGATTTTATATTATATTTCTTCTTTAAGCATAACTTTATTTGTAAATTTTATAATACTTTGCTATTTTCATCTTTGGCTGAGAGAAAAGAAAATCAAATTAAATCTTGATTGGCAAAGCATGAAAAGTGCTTTATTGAGTGCTTTAATACTTTTTATTTACTACAATACAATCATTTTAATTAATTTCTATTTTAAATATTTTATAAATATAGATATTATGACAATGTACTATCGTTTAACGCTAATTATGACTATTTATTTTCTTATTTTTTGTAGCTTTTTTTATTTTCTTTTTGACAATTTCAAATTAACAAGAAAATAAATTTTTAAAATGCAATCAGTCAGGGTGGCTTAAGCCACCCTGACAACTTAATTAACAGCCGGGACAATTGATACTATCAGCCATTTAGTAGCGATTGTTTGGGAGACTGGAATCACAGCCGAAAAATAAGATCGGTTCCAATTAATCTTAACCCCTATTAGAGATTGAAACTTGCAGGCAAAAATCAGCGATACTGATATTGAGATCACGATGGTGAATCCAGAAGAGATAAAGGAGACAGAAAATGGCTAACGAAACCGTCACTTATTCCCTAGAAGCCGTTCTGACAAGGATTGAGGGGAAAATCGACTCTCTGGAAAAACGGATCGATGAGAGATTTGATCAGGTAGATAAGAGATTTGATAAGATAGAAGAACGGTTGACGAAAGTGGAAATAGGACAAGTCGAACTCAAAGGGGAGATTAAAGCCTTGGATGAGCGACTAACCACAGAAATTAAAGGGTTAACTGCAAGAGTTGCCTATCAGGAATTTACCAATCGGGGGATTCTCATCGCTCTGATTGTGGCCATTTTAGGAGGGGCTGCTAAACTTTTTGGTTTTTTCCCCAATCCCTAACAGCGATCGCCCTAAAATGCTGTAGAATTAACTTGACAAATATTAAAACGCAGCCAAAGACTCTCTGGGAAATGCAGTTAAATAATTGGATGGCGACCTAAAAATATGAGTGAATTAACTATTCGTCCAGCTAAAATTAGTGGTGTCATCCCAGATTCGATCGCCGCCGAGGTAGGTTTTGAAATCGGGGATTCGCTCGTCTCTATTAATGGTAATCGTCCCCGGGACTTAATCGATTATCAATTTTTATGTGCCGATGAATTTTTAACCCTAGAAGTGCTTGATAGTCATGGCAAAACTCACCAAGTAAAAATCGAAAAAGATTATCATGAAGACTTAGGTTTAGAGTTTGAAACCGCCCTTTTTGATGGCTTAATTCAGTGCAATAATAAATGTCCTTTTTGCTTTATCGATCAACAACCAGAGGGCAAAAGAGAAACTTTATACTATAAAGATGATGACTATCGTTTAAGTTTTCTCTATGGCAGTTATTTAACCTTAACTAATCTCACCTCAAAAGAATGGCAGCGGATCGAAAAGATGCGAATCTCACCGCTTTTTGTGTCCGTTCATGCCACGGAACCCGATCTGAGAATTCGTCTCTTAAAAAATCCCCGCGCTGGTCAAATTTTAGACCATTTAAAGTGGCTACAAGCCAGACAATTACAAATTCATGCCCAAGTGGTAGTTTGTCCCAATATTAATGATGGAATTCATCTCGAAAGAACCCTGTTAGATCTGGTTTCTTTTCATCGGGGAGATATTCCCTGTGTGGAGTCGATTGCCGTAGTTCCCGTGGGATTAACCCGCTTTCGTCCCCAAGAAGATGAATTAATTCCCGTTAGCCAAGAAAAAGCGCAAGAAGTGATCGAACAAGTCCAAACTTTACAGAACAAATTTCGTCAAGAATTTGGCAGTAATGTGGTATGGTTAGCCGATGAATGGTTTTTAATTGCCCGAGTCGATTTACCCCCTCAATCTCACTACGAAGACTATCCCCAAATCGGTAACGGAGTTGGCTCGATTCGTCAATTTATTAGGGATTTCCAGAAGACAGCTAAGAAGTTATTACCTGCTCAAATTACTCCCTCTAGACGGTTAATATGGGTAGTGGGAAATGCGGTAGAACAAGCTTTTCAACCCCTAGTTAAACAGTTAAATAAGGTGCGGGGTTTAACCGTGGAATTAGTGGCTTTAAATAGTGATTATTGGGGGCAGGAAATCACGGTTACGGGTTTATTAACCGGGCAAGATATTCTTAAAGGATTACAAGGTAAAAATCTTGGGGATGGGGTTTTATTACCTTCTCTCATGCTTAAGCATGGGGAAGCGGTATTTTTAGATGATCTCACCCTAGAAACTGTTATTAATCAGTTAGGAGTTCCTATTTATCCAGTCCTGGGAGTGGAGGAATTAATTAAAACTTGTCTTACTCTCAATCCCTTGAACAAATCCTAATCTCCCCCAATCCCTTTACTGTTGCCTGTTGCCTGTTGCCTCTTGCCTTTAGAAGCTGTTTACTGATTACTGTTTACTGATAACTGTCTTAGCCGATATCCGCATTGCCTGTCCCTTGAAACATCAGCCAAGAGAGGAAAAAATTAGCCACAAAAATCGCTAACAAAGAAGTTACCACAGCCGTGGTAGTAGATTGACCAACTCCTTTAGCACCGCCGGTGGTGGTTAAACCCCAACTGCAACCGATAATGGCAATTAAAACCCCAAAAATTAGCGACTTTAACATAGAACTAATTAAATCCCATGTTTCCAGAAAATTTTGGGCTGATTGTAAGAATAGGGAATAGGAAATACCGTAAAGACTATCGGAAATAAATAAACCACCGAGTAGCCCTGTGACTAAAGAGATAATAGTGAGCAGGGGTAACATTAAACTACAGGCAATCACCCGGGGAATGACCAAATAATCGATCGGATCGGTTTTTAAAATATATAAAGCGTCAATTTGTTCTGTGACTCGCATTGTACCAATTTCGGCGGCAAAAGCCGAGCCAACTCTCCCCGCCACCACCACCGCAGTTAAAACCGGGGCTAATTCCCTGGTTAAAGCTAAGGAAAGGACTCCCCCAACAAAACTACCCGCCCCAAAAAAAATAAATTCTCTGGCTACCTGAATAGTGAAAACCATACCCACAAAAGCAGCAGTAATTAGGGCAATTGTCAAGGATTCTGGCCCCACAATACTCATTTGTTCCAGAGTATTACGCCGGTGGATTTTGCCATTAAGAATATGTAAAAAAGTTTGTCCCGCTAACAAACCGGCAGCCCCCAAACGTTGAAACCATAAACTTAAACCACCGGCAGCATCACTTTTTCTTGGCATTTGTCGAGGGACTATCGCTAAAATCTAACTTATTATAGGCGAGAATTCCCTCTGATACTAAATCCGTTGAGTAACACACAGAAAACGGGTTTCTCCGAGAAACCCGTTTTCTACTCATGTATGATTATCCCTCGATTGTGGGGACTTGCTTTGATGCCACTCGATCGAGGGATAAGAAACTATGGTTTTGTGCTGCCAGCAGGGGATAATAGAATTATCTAGTAGCCGTCAGCTATCAACCCTGATTCTTTATCCATGCCAGATTTAGCGAAAATTATCCTGAGAAACCATAAAATTGATGCTGTTAAACGATTTCATCCTTGGATATTTTCCGGGGCGATTAAAGAGATGGAGGGAGAAGTCAAAGAGGGTGCTATCGTGGAGGTTTATAGCGATCGAGGCGAATATTTAGCCACTGGACTGTATAATCCTAGCAATATTGCTGTTAAAATTCTTTCTTTCCAAAAAGTCAGCGATATTGCTCAATTATTTCTCGAAAAATTCCAGAATGCCTATCAGCTGCGGCAACAAATCGGTTTAGTGGATAACCCGAAAACTAACTGTTATCGTTTAATTAACGCTGAAGGAGACGGTTTACCCAGTTTAATCGTCGATTGGTACAATGGCACGGCGGTTATTCAAGCTTATTCCCTAGCTTTATACCAACGTCTCGATCTGATTGTCGATTGTCTGAAAACTATCTACGCTGACAATTTACGGGCAGTTTACGATAAAAGTGCCGCAGTTTTGGCGAAAAGCGCCCATATCTCCGAAAATAAATACTTATTTGGTCAAAAAACCAGCGATGAGGTGTTAGAATCCGGCCATCGCTTTATTATTGATTGGGAAAAGGGACAAAAAACGGGATTTTTCCTCGATCAAAGGGAAAATAGAGCCTTATTATCTCAATATTCCCATAATAAACGGGTTTTAAACACTTTTTCTTATTCTGGCGGCTTTTCCGTCTATGCTATGCAAGCGGGGGCTGCCCTAGTCCATTCCGTTGATAGTTCCCACGGTGCGATCGATCTTACCGAAAAAAATATCGCCCTGAATAATCTCAGCGAAGTTCCCCATCAATCCTACAGCGCCGATGTTTTTAACTTTCTGCGCGACTGTCAGGAGGATTACGATCTGATTGTCCTCGATCCCCCCGCTTTTGCCAAAAGTATCCAATCCCGTCATCAGGCGGTTATGGCTTATAAAAGATTAAATCAGCAAGCTTTCCAGAAAATTCGCCCCCAAGGTATTATTTTCACCTTTTCCTGTTCCCAAGTGGTTAACGAAGAGCATTTTCAGGGGGCTGTCATGGCTGCCGCCATTGAATCGGCTCGCCCAGTGCGAATTTTAGCACGTTTAAGCCAACCGGCGGACCATCCCACCAGTATCTATCATTCGGAAGGTTCCTACCTGAAAGGATTGGTTTTAGCGGTGGATTGATGGAAAATTAAACGATTACCATCCGGATCATAGATGTAGATTTCCAGACCGTGGGAAGCCTGGCTAATTTCCCCCCTAGCACCATAGCCGATTTCGCTCCAATGCTCGATCGCTTTTTCGAGACTGTCCACCTCGAAACAAATGCTCATGCCACTGCCCCTAGAATCGCCAAATTCCTCTCTGTGGGACTCTTTAGGGCAAAAAAGACCTAATTTAAGGTTAATCAGCCTAAATTCCGCATAAACGGCGGCAAGGTAGGGGCTTGGTTCCTGTTGCAACAGTTGACGATAAAACTGCACCGAGCGATCGAAATTACTCGTTCCTAGGGCAATAAAAGCCTCTGTGTAATTGAATGGACTATCGGGGGGGTTATTCATCGGGGTTGGCAAGCTTTTTCAGTGATCAGTAAACAGTAAACAATGGCTGGGGAAAGTTCAGTCATGGGGTGGCAGGGGGGATTAGGCCGCGTCTTCTAAGTAAAGATAAGCCTGAAAACTCGTAAATACCCCGCTAATTTCTTGAATTTGTCCCAATTGGGAGATCGCCTCGTTAATGGTGTGATATTTAATCTCGATCAGTTTTGGCAATTTTTCCCGGTCAAGCTCGCCAACGCCAGAGCGAATATACTGATCAAGAATAAAGTCGAGAAACTCCCGTTGTTTTCGCGTGTATTTCGAGAAAATTAAATCTTTGTGCTTGATTACCCGCTCTTCTCGCGTCAAGGGTCTGGCTGCGTAGGCGATATAGGTCAGCACGTCGTAAATATCACTGTTTTCCGTGTTGGTGATCCGGGCGATCGCCTGTAGCTGTTCCTCGCCGTAGCCTTTTTCCGCGAGTCCAGTTAGCAGGGATTTGCGGGTGTCGGGTCGGCCCCAGAGATGGCGCAATTCCGCTTCATCTTGAAAAAGATCGGGAATATCCCCGAAAAGCTGCTGGATAAACTCCTCGGCCGAGATCGGTTTTCCGTCAGCATTCCAGAAAGTTGTTCTCTGGATGTGTTCCAGTTCTCGTTCTTTGCCGTCGGCCAGTTTGATTTTAATTTTCTGACGTATCGGCAGAGGATCTGGCTCGTCGAGAGGATCTTCGATCGCGTCAGGTGGTTCGGGGCGCGGCCTCGGATCGATGACCACGGGTTCCTGCGGTTCCCCGTCCCATTCGGGATCGTTAAAGTTTTCGTGGGCTTTAACAAAATCGTAGATAGTAAAATAGTCTTTATTATCGAAAAGGCGCGTCCCCCGCCCGATAATCTGTTTGAACTCGATCATCGATTTCACTGGACGCAGTAGAACGATATTTCTCAGGTTTCTAGCATCCACCCCGGTGGAGAGTTTGCGAGAGGTGGTGAGGATGGTGGGGAGCCTTTTCTCGTTATCTTGAAACTTTTTTAAGTGGGTTTCTCCCAAGCTGCCATCGTTGGCGGTAACGCGAGCGCAGTAGTTGGGATCGCTGCTGATGGCCATTTGATTGATCAGATCGCGAATGGCTAGGGCGTGGTCTTGATTGGCGCAGAAAACCAGGGTTTTCTCGTTTTGGTCGATCGCCTCCATAAAAATTTTTACCCGTTGGCGTTCCCGTTCCTCGATCTCGATAATCCGGTTAAAGTCGGATTCAGTATAAACCTTGTTTTCGTCGATATCGCCCTCGATCAGTTCATCGTCGGGATCATATTGGTACTCGTCGAGGTTGGTGGTGAATTCAACCACCTTAAAGGGGGTTAGGTAGCCCTCGTTAATGCCTTCTTTCAGGGAATAGGTGTAGAGGGGTTCGCCGAAATATTTGTAGGTGTCGCCGTTGAGATCCCGTTTCGGGGTGGCAGTTAATCCCAGTTGTACAGCAGGGGCAAAGTATTCGAGGATTTTTCGCCAAGTGCTTTCGTCGTTGGCCCCGCCCCGATGACATTCATCCACGATCACCAAGTCGAAAAAGTCGGGAGCGTATTCGAGGAAGTTAGGGGCTAGTTCCTCGCCGTTTTGGGTCATAAAGGTTTGAAAGATCGAAAAAAAGACGCTGCCGTTTTTAGGGACTTTCTTTGTTTTCTGGATTTCCTTCGGTTCGATCCGAACGAGGGCATCTTCGGGAAAGGCGGTAAACTCGGTTAAGGCTTGATTAGCGAGAATATTGCGATCCGTAAGGAAGAGAATACAGGGCCGGTGGGTCGGTTCACCGCTCAGGTTCCAACTACTATGAAAGAGTTTCCATGCGATTTGAAGGGCGATCGTTGTTTTGCCGGTGCCGGTGGCCATGGTCAGGAGCATCCGTTTTTGACCAGATGCGATCGCTTCTAGAACGGCCTGGATGGCGTTGTGTTGGTAGTAGCGGGCCTCGCGCATCCCGCTTTTATTATCGGGGGGGACGGTGGCGAAACGGTCGCGCCAGTGGTTGGAATCGGGGTAGGTGGCGGCCCAGAGTTCTTCGGGGGTGGGGTAGCGATCGATATAGCCTTCTTTTCCGGCGCGGGTATCCACTTGATAAATGCGGAGGCCGTTGGTACAGAGGGCGAAGGGAGTTTGCAGGCGCTCGGCGTAGTCCTTAGCCTGCCCAAGTCCCTCCGTGGGGTGCGCGTCGCGTTTTTTGGCTTCCAAGGTGGCGAGTTTGTGACCGCGATAGACCAAGACATAATCGCAGGTTTTCGATGAACTGCGCTGGCCGTAACCCACCAGACGACCGGGGGCAATTACCTCGCGACGAATTTTACTGTCGGGAATGACTCCCCATCCCGCGGCTTTGAGGGCGGGGTCAATCAGTTCGGCTTTGGTTTCGGCTTCGTTCATAAACTAGGGGGCGGAGGCGATGTGTCGGGCTAGATAGTTTTCTAGGAATGTTTGAGTGGAAACGCCCTCTTTCTGGGCTTCGGCTTCTAGTTTGCGAATGATCCAAAAGGGTAAATCGAGTTCGATTTTTTGCTTTTCCCGGTTGGGTCGTCGGGCGGTGGAGAAATCGAGAAATTCGCTCATGTCTTCCCCGGCATCGAATCTCGCGTCAAATTCTTCGGCTTTCATACCATGTAACCTCATTAGTACGGGAACGGCGAACAGAGATAATACGGATAATTTCACTACGATAGGTAATCACGGCCGTCCAATGCTTATTTTGAATTTGACCGATGATTAAATACCGTGGCTCGGTATCGCTTTTGCCGGTGATTTCGAGTAGGTTGTCGTCTTCCCACAGTTTTTGGGCTTCGATAAAGTCTATGCCGTGTTTCTGTTGGTTGGTTTGACTTTTGTTGTCGTCGTACTCGAAGCTAGGCATTTCTAGGAATCGGCGAGTTTTTTTACGTCCGCAGTCAAGGCCTCGACCCTGCTTTTTCCCGATGGTTTCCCGTTGGTTCTGGCGGCTGGCCCCGCACCGGGTCGATTACGAGTGTTTGCGAGGGTATAGGTCGGCATCGATGAGCGTTCCCGCTATTCTGTCTATTTTAACCCATCTACTGGCTGAGTTGACCAGTGAAGGCTTTTTCTAGGATCGATTGTTTAAGTTCGGCGATCGCTTCTAGTTTACGTTGGTAAATGGTTTCGAGTTTTTGAGTTTTTTGATAACATTCTTCTATTTGCTCGACGATTTTTTTTTGTTCTACAATTGGAGGAATAAATCTGAAGTAGGGGTTGTAAGTCTTGGCGGATGGATCGATAGCGTTTGGCGAGGATTTTGAGATCTTTTTGAAAGCGGCGGGTGAGTCTAATTTCGATGGGGTTTTCGTTAATCGACATCAATGCCTTCCCACATTCGATCTAGGGGGATGGTATTTCCCCCTAGGGCTTCTTGCATTCCTTGTTTAAGGTTGGCAACGATTTCCTCGTCTGGGGTGTCGTCTGGGTTGTGCGATCGTTCCCGTTCTAATTCAAGGCGAAAGGATCTAACGATCTCGTAAATCTGAGTCAGGTGATCTTCGGGGATTTCGTGGAGTTCGTCGATGATTTTTTGGATGATCATGGAGCTACGGGAAGACGCTATTTACATTTTAACGGTTCTACTGGCTGAGTTGACCGGTGAAGGCTTTTTCTAGGATCGATTGTTTAAGTTCGGCGATCGCTTCTAGTTTGCGCTGGTAAATGGTTTCGAGTTTTTGAGTTTTAGAATAAATCCGATCGAGTAAACTTGCAATGTTTTTTTGCTTTTCAAGAGGAGGTTTTAAAAACTCAAAACTTTCGATTTGCTTTCCGCTAATATGTGGAACTCCAATTCCTGTTTGCTTTCCCAAAATATGTTTGATAAATTTTCGATCACCAATAAGATGAAATAAAAAACGATTATTCAAGTTTTCACAACAACGTAAACGTGCTACTCGTTGAACAAGTAAACAAGGTAAATCATTACTTGTAATTTCTGCATACTTTAGACCTGCGCTAACCCAAGGACGATCCATCGCAAGCACAAGATCGTTTTCTTTTAGTTTAAATTTTGAAAATGTATCAAATTCTGATTTTTTCCATTTTTGTGTGTTGTCCCAACGTAAGTAACCTTGCATAATATTATCACCTCTTAAAAGGCTAATATCATCTTCTGATTGTGTATAAAACTGACTCTTAAAAGCAAAACCACTCAGTAAATTAATTTCTTTTTTTAAAGTTGTCGGATGCCAATTGTTTGAATTTTTATTTAGAATATTGTTCCGAACATTGGCAAGGAATTGGCGAGTATTCGCAAGGTTTCTTCGGGTGTTAGCTTCAGCTTGGGCTATACCCTCGAAAGCTTTGTCTAATATCTCTACTATTCTTTTTTGTTCTTCGATCGGGGGAATATATAATGGACATTTAAGAATGTCTTCTTTTCTTAAATTTGTTTGATTTTCACCGTTGTCAAAATTTAATAAATATGGATGCCTATTAAGATGATAATATAAAAATCTTGCTTCAACTTTATCGGAACGTATTGCACATATTCGTTGATTTAAAGAGTATTTATTATCCTCTTCTATTAAATAACACTTGGCCAGTGCTTTTCCTTTAGGAACATCACTCATAACCATGACAATATCATTTTTAAATAAAGGAAATAAAGCTTCTTTGGTTTTTTTGTAAATAGCTCCACTGGACGAAATAAACCTTGAGTTAACTACAATATAATTACCGTTATTGTCTATTTGTTTTTCATGTGCTTTTCCATTAAAAAATTGACAGCAATCTCCTAGTTTTACCATTTTCCATTTGTTATTTTCCAATCTCATATTATTCTGTCCCTCCAATCAAATTTTTTATTAGGGTTAAAATCTCCGCACTTACTTTAATTTTTTTGTTTTCTATCAATTTTCATAATCGAAACTCGATGCTGGTGGAGTGAAGTCGGATGCTGGTTGGGTGAAGTCGGAAGCTGGTTGAGCGAAAGCCGGATGCTGGTGGAGCGAAAGCCGAAACCAGCATCCCCCTCAGTTCTCATCCCTTGTTAATCCTCCATCTACGGAGAAATTCCGATAATGTGACTCATTTTGACACTCAGCCAAAATATGAAGAGAATCCCAATCACTACGCATCAAAGCCATCTTTTTCGCCCGACTCCAACCCTGCACCTGCTTCTCGCGATAAAAAGCATTTGCCACATGATCATAATATTCAGCATAAACCAACTTGACCGGTAATCGCTTTCTAGTATGATTTGCACCGAAACCATTTTGATGTTGCCATAAACGACGGGGCAAATTCTTCGTACTGCCCACATAAAAAGAACCATCACAACATTCAAGAATATACATATAGGCCATAGATTTTATTGTAGTTGAGGGAATATCGGGCTTCGGCTTCGCTCAGCCCTCTTTTGGGTGGGGTTCCGGGTGGTTGAGGGAATATCGGGCTTCGACTTCGCTGGGCCCTCAAGTTGGGTGGTTGAGCGAAGCCGAAACCACCCTTCCCATCAACTAGGAGAAGACCCCAATAAATCGGAAATCGCCTCTAAAATCGACCCACTTTCCCGGTCCAATTCCGCAATCTCCGCTAAAATTTCCTCCGGCTCGCGTAAAGGATCGCCCTCCGGCGCGTTGGGATTTTTCACCGACAAATCGAAGGAACCCGGATCGACTTCTTCTAAGTCTAAAAACCAAGAGCGCTCCGATAGCTGAAAAGTCGATTGAAACTCGATGAACTCTTGCAAATCATCATCATTGAGTGCGTTTGTTTTTCCCAGACTTCGCCCCGGTTCGAGTTGATAAAACCAGATTTTCTGCGTCGGCGAACCTTTGGTGAAAAATAAAACCACCGTCTTCACCCCCGCCCCTAAAAAGGTCTTAGCGGGACAATCCAAAACCGTATGGAGATTACAGGACGAGGTTAACTCCCTCCGTAACTCTCTAGAGGCGTTGTCCGCGTTCGACAGAAAGGTATTCTTAATAACGATCGCTCCCCGTCCCCCGGTTTTCAAACTCTTGATAAAATGCTGGAGAAAAAGAAAGGCCGTCTCTCCGGTATTGATCGTGAAATTGCCGCGGATCTCCTTGCGTTCATTGCCTCCGAAGGGGGGATTAGCTAAAACGATGTCATAACGATTCTTCTCTTGAATCGCTTGAATATCTTCGGCCAGGGTGTTGGTCTGAATAATATTGGGAGCCTCGATCCCGTGCAGGATCATATTCATCACCCCGATAATATAGGCTAAAGCCTTTTTCTCCTTGCCAAAAAAAGTCCTCGTCTGTAGCGTTTCTAGCTCCTTCGTACTCAGATCGGCCTTACTGTGGCGTAAATACTCGTAGGCCTCGCAGAGAAACCCCGCCGAACCGCAGGCCCCGTCATAAATCGTCTCCCCTAATTGCGGTTTAATCACTTGAATCATCGCCCGGATCAGGGGCCGCGGGGTGTAATACTCGCCCCCGTTTCGCCCCGCATTGCCCATATTTTTGATCCTGGTTTCGTAGAGGTCCGAAAGCTCGTGTTTCTGCTGTTGCGTGCGAAACTGAAGCCGGTCGATACTTTCGAGAACTTCCCGCAGGTTGTACCCGCTCTGAAACTTATTCCGCACCCCCGCAAAAATTTCCCCGATCTTGGCCCCGAACGTCCCCGGTTCCGCGTATTCCTTGAATCCCTGAAAGTAGGGAAATAGCTCGCTATTGACGAACTCGATCAGATCGTCCCCTACCTTGGCGGTTTTCAGCAGTTCACCCCTCCCGTCCTTGGGGTAGGCCCAATTCGACCAGCGATAGGGTTCGTCTAGTAACGGATCGTAGTCTTCCCCCGTCAATAATGCCCGATTCTGGCGATCGACTTCCAGATCGTCGAGATATTTCAAAAAGAGAATCCAGGAGATCTGTTCTGCGTAATCCAACTCCGTGGCGCATCCCGCCTCTTTTCGGAGAATATCGTCGATATTCTTAAATGTCTGCTCGAACATAGGAAAAAGATTAGATACTCTCAAATCTTACCTCGATCGCTCCCTTATCCTGAGCATAGATTTGTAAAAAGGCTGAAAATGCTTCAGCCTCGTCTAAAAAATCAGATTTTACCCGCAAAATTAAGGAATAGGATTAGCTGGCTCCTTGCCTTCCAGGGTTTCGGGAACAGCTTCCGTCTTACCAAAAGCGACTCTGAGGAAGGGAGGAGCGAGGAAAGTGGTCAGGATTACCATAATAATAATCGACACCTCTAAAGGCTTATCCAAAATTCCGCTGGCCGAGCCAATCCCAGCAAAAACTAAACCCACCTCACCCCGGGGAATCATACCCACACCGATGGCGAGGCGATTGATTCCGGATATGCCAAAAACTGCCCAGCCCGTCACCAGTTTACCGATAATCGCCACAACCATCAAAAAGACAGCGATCAAAAGTCCAGCCCGATTCTCCGGTACCGTTGGGTTTAAAACACCGAGATCGGCACGCGCTCCCACCGTCACAAAGAAAATCGGTACAAGCAAATCGGCGATCGGTTTGATCAACTCATCCAACTCGTTGCGGGTATCAGTTTCATCAAGCACCAAACCGGCGGCAAAGGCCCCTAAAATCGCTTCAAGATGAATAGCATTGCCCAAAAATGCCATAAAGAAAGCGAAGACAAATGCGGGAATAACAATATTTCCCCGAGTTTTCAGCCGCTCCACGATCGCCACAAAACTTTTGTTAAAAATACCTCCCAACAAAATTGATCCGATCAAAAAGGCCGTGGCACTGACAATCAGATAAATAACATTGACCACATCGATTTCACCGGTTTTGGCCAAACTAGCGACCACAGCCAGAACAATAATACCAAGGACATCATCGATCACCGCTGCACCGACGATAATTTGCCCTTCTTTGGATTTGAGTTGACCTAACTCGGACAACACCTTCGAGGTAATACCGATACTGGTTGCTGTCAAGGCAGCCCCTGCAAAAATCGCCGGGATAGCCGCCACATGAAAGACGAGCATTAACCCGGCCGTACCTGCCGCAAAAGGTGCCGCAACCCCCACACAGGCCACAACCGTGGCTTGAATTCCCACTTCCTTGAGTTGTCGCAGGTCGGATTCTAGGCCAATTTCAAACAGCAGAATAATCACACCGATTTCAGCTAGAACCGAAATCACTTCACTTTGGGACTCAAAGATCCGGTCCACGGCAGCCGGGGCTAATTGATTCAATCCTTGCAGTACCGTCATAATCAGCGAATCGGAGGCCGATAGTCCCCCTTCGGGAAAGATGAGCAGATGCAAGGCCGAAACGCCGACAATCACACCGGCGACCAGTTCTCCCAGTACGGGCGGAAAATCCAATCGTCGGGCGGCCTCTGCGCCGAGCTTGCTGGCCAGATAAATCACCACCAGTGTCAGCAATACGCCAGAGAGAATAATCGGTGAATCCTCGGCCACAACGGTGGCAAGCAAGGGGAGCGGAGTCATGGGGGCTGCTATCTCCCCGATCGAAGGAGGCAGAATAGGGGACAAAATCATCAGTTTAAAGGGATGAGGGTTAAAGGTTTCAGGTAGGGTCTGCTGAAAAAGTTTTTCGTGGGGGCAGGGTGTGGGGTGTGGGGTGTGGGGTGTAGGGTGTAGGGTTTTACCGATTTTGAGGTAGTCAGTTACCTAATTTTCAGGGAAAAAGTCCAGGGATTTTACCCCCAATCACTCCAATGGTCAGCACTTTTTGAGGGAAAAAAGCCTAAAAGCCTTATCCAACAAGGTTTTTAGATTTATTCAGCAAGCCCTAGGTGGTCATAAAACTGGGGGATAGGAAAAAGGGCCACCGCTCAAGGACAGTCAGGCTGCAGATGGGGTGGCCCGGATCAAGACAAGCTTAGTTGTCTAGATTTCACAGCCCTCTGGTCCACAGAAACTCTGTCCGTACAGAACCTCCGCATCACAGAGATAGATCATGCCCGCAAAATTGAGGAAAAACTGATCGGCAACCTGCTTGGCAATATTTTGGGCCATAATTCGATCGGGGGTAAGTATCTCGAACTTAACATTCGTATCGGTTTCGGAAACGTGGGGTTGTCCCGACGAGCGCACGTTGCGACTGCCTTTACCGCCAGTATCCATCACCGTGTAACCACTCGCCCCGCATTCTTCGATGATCTTGGCGACTTTTTTCAGCAAAATCTTTTCTGTGACGATGACGAGCTTTTTGGCTGGTTTGGCCATGTTGATTATCTCCTTAAATGTGTACATTTATTTGCTTGGTAAGCCCCGTCAAGGATTAGCCGCCGCTGAGGGCCTGGGCCAGACCAACGAAGAACGGGATACACAAGCCGATCGCTACGGGCGTACCGATGGCCGTGGACGCACCTATATAGGCGGAGGGATTAGCCGACGGGATACCGGCCCGCAACGTGGGCGGCCCAGAGATGTCGGAACTAGAGGAAGCGATGACGGCCAGCATGACCACACCGCCCCAGCTGAACCCGGTGGCGTAGTGGGCAATCATGCCGAAACCGAAGGCGATTAGACCATGTATAAAGGGTGCTAGGACGCTATAGACCACATACCACTGGGCCACCTTACGCAGTTCGCCAACCCTTGACCAAGCCTCCATCCCCATGACTAGCATCAAGACCGAAAGCAAGCCGCGAAAGAGGGGATCGTAGAAGCTTTTATAGACACTTTCCGGCTGGGTGAATATGCCCAAAGCCAGACCTAATAACATGGCCGATAGGGCAGGTCCCCGCAGGCTTTCCTCAATGATCGGCCAAATCTTGACCCGATTATCCGTAGGCTGCTGTAGGCTGAGATATTCCTGCCGACTGCCCGGATAATCCGGCTGATCGGAATAATCCCCGGCCGCCACCGGCTGCTTGCTAAAAGACTCGTGGTCGTAGGCTGCTTCTTTCTGCTTCTTCTTGTTAAGATAAATGTTAGCCACCACGATCGCCGTTACCAGTGCCGGGATATCCATAAAAGGATAGAGTGCGCCTGCCCAGGCCTCGTAGGGGATCTTTTGTTCTTCTAGTACCGTCAGACCGGCGGCCATAGTGGAGCCACTCACGGCTCCAAATAACCCGCCAGTTGCGATCGCATCGACTACTTTCACCTTGGGCAGATTAGCCAAGGTATAGCGCGAGATGAAGACCACCAGAATCCCTACTATGACGGCAAAGATCATGGGTAACACCATCTCCGTCAGGTTGGAATTGCGGATGGCAATCCCGCCAGTCAGACCGATTTTGGTCAGCAGCATGAAGACAATGATCGTACAAATCGACTCGGGAATGACCAATTCACTTCCGAGAGCAGCAATGATCATGCCACCAATCAAAAAGGCCAGCGTTGGCGACTGCAACTGCTGGATAAAGTCCATGACAAACAATGAGAAAAAATCCACGAATACCTCCTTAAGCCTCCCCTGATGAGGAGTATTGAATATAAACGGACTAAATGAACCTTCAAAAGCTGAAAGAGAGTAAGAGTAAGGCTCTTTACCCCTTAAGCAAACCTGTTGCACAGCAGAACTTTGGACAGTGTCAAGTCCGCAGGTAAGCCTAATTCGGGATTTTTGGCGGTTGAACTGGCCCCGATCGCCCCAGCCCCAGAAGCTACCCCGAAAGCGAGAGCTAGAGGGAGATAAATGATGGCAGCTGTTAGACCACCGAATATATCGCCCCGCAAATTGTCAAAATGAATACGATTGGTTATTTGCATGAGAATCCAACTGAGCAAAGGATTTTTGGCCACAACAAAGCCGGCGGTTGACAGACCAGCCTTGATAGACAAAAATTTATGGTTTTTAAAGATCGATTGTTATAAATCTATACTGGAACGGATATCTTGACAAGCAAATTTTTGTAAATTGAGTTTGTATCGATATATCTTTACAAAAGTATTGATTTAAACCTATGATATAAACAGTGTGGGAAGTTTTCACCCGTTCCCCTCCATTCCTGCTTCTGTTTAGCAAAGCTCCTCAAGGCAGTAACAGAAGTGTAGCGCTCTAGAGGCTTCTCTTGATTCACGCCACTTTACATCAACTGATCGTCTTTGAAGCAACCGCTCGTCATGGCAGTTTCACTAGGGCTGCTGAAGAACTATCGATCACCCAACCCACCGTTTCTACCCAGATGAAACAACTGACTAAATCAGTGGGTTTACCCTTATTTGAACAGATAGGCAAACGTTTGTATTTAACCGAGGCCGGACGCAGTTTATTAGTAACCTGTCAGGCAGTCCTCAAGGATCTTGATAACTTTGAGATGGCGATCGCTGATATCAGGGGCATTAAACAGGGTAAACTGCGTTTAGCGGCGGTATCCACAGCCCAATATTTAATCCCTCAGATCCTAGGTCCTTTTTGTCAACAGTACCAAGGGGTAGATGTGTCCCTAGAATTAACCAATCACCAAGACCTAGAAACAAGGATGATTAATAATGTTGATGACCTGTATATTTTAAGCGAACCCCCCCAAGAGCTAAACCTCGAGATTCAACCGTTTCTGGACAATCCCCTTGTGGTTATTGCTCGCAAAGATCACCCCCTAGCGGGACAGAAAAAAATTCCGATTAAACGGCTGCAAGGGGAACCTTTTATTATGCGGGAAATGGGATCGGGAATTAGACGGGCAGTACAGCAAATTTTTCTCGACCATGGCATCACTGTGTCTCTGCGTTTGGAAATCGGCAATAATGAAGCCATTAAACAAGCGGTCGCCGGTGGTTTAGGAATTTCGGTTCTGTCTCAGCACGTCTTAAATTTAGATCCTCCCAATGGGGAATTTACCATCCTTGACGTGGAAGACTTTCCCATCCAACGCCATTGGTATGTGGTTTATCCCAAGGATAAAAAACTATCCGTGATCGCCAAGACTTTTCTGGATTATCTCCTCTCAGGGGATGTACGCGTGTATGCACCCAAAGACCTGCGATCAAATCGAATTCGTTAAGCGCAAGCGATCGATCTATCTCCCATCCGAAAAAGTGGAGAATGTTCTAGAACTCGATCGCCTGGGGAAACCGATCAGCGAAATCCTCAAGGCGATCAATTTTCCTAAAACCCGCAAGGATTTAATCGTCATAAATGCGGCACTCTAAGGCATCGGGATTGGCTTCGCAGTAAGCCTGAAATGAGTTACTCCCCTGTTTTTTGGCCCGTTGATGGGAGGCTTCGGCCTGGAGTTCCTCCACCACATCCCAGGCTGCAGCGCAATCTGGAGAGATCTCACCCTTAGCCGCGCAAATTGCCCGCGCGTCTTCCCGGGCTGCTTCAATTTCATCTTCAATGAACAACCGCTTGGGCTTTTCAACAAAGTCGCTCTTGAAGAGAATATCACTGACAGAAATAATACCCAGCAAAGTTTTGCCCTGAATCACCGGGGCGCGGCGAATGCGGGTTTGAGCAAATAACCGGGCTACATATTCCACCCCCAGTTCGGGATTGACGACCACACAGGGCTTGGCCATAATTTCATAGACCCGCATAGTTTTAGGATCGTGGCCAAAGGCCGCCACTTTGTAAACGATGTCGGTTTCGGTGACAATTCCATAAGGGTCTTGTTCATGGCGCGGTTCGACAATCAACCCCCGCAGTTTTTTTTCTTTCATCAATTTCACGGCATCGGCAACCGTTGCCGAACCACGAATGGTGACAACGTTTTGAGTCATAATTTCTTGAGCTTGCAGCATAGGAGTTGGATGGTGTTGTTAAATTAAAGAACTGGTATAAATGCAAAAGTTGACTAGGGTTGTCCCGATAGCAATTTCCTAGACTCTTGTGGGCTGAGGGCCACTTTGAACACAGATGACAAAGACCAATGGGCGATCGCTGGTTGGGGCTGGGGCGGCATGGCCGCAGCTGTGTTCCCCTGAATGCCTGGAGCATAGGCCTCCAGCACAGCGCCGTTTTGCCAACACATGGCGATGAAATAATCACACACTGGGCATTCCGTCTGAGCAACCTGCCGGGCTGGACACTTATATCCTGCGGGCAGGCGATCGCTCAAGAGCCGTTGAGCTACGCTGCCACAGTTGGGACACCGGATTTCTATAAGCTTGTTCATCGCCATACCTCAAAATTGAATAGTGGTGTGAGAAGGAAAGGGTCAACGTCGGACGTTTGCCCAGAGTGTTTGTTCACGGTGGAAGACTATAATTGTCGTTCTACGGCTGCCGTAAATTCTTCATAGGGTTTAACCCCAACTAATGTTTCTATCAATTTCCCCTGTTTAAATACCATGACAGCCGGAATACTTTTAATTCCAAAGCGTTTGGCCACGGGTTTGTTACTGTCTAGGTCAAGTTTGAAGACTTTGGCGCGATCGCGATAGTCATCGGCCAATCGATCGATCAACGGTGCCACCAGTTTGCAAGGTCCACACCAGGTTGCTGTGCAATCTACCACCAACAGTGATTCACTCTTTAACAGGGAATCAAATTCAGTTTCATCTTGAATAAATGTAGCCGTACCCATGTTTATATCTCCAGATTGATGCTGTGTAACTTAGGACAAATTCTCTGATCGCTGCGTTTTACAAGATAAATTCAGCTTTGAACCGCTCCTCATCTAAAAATGCTTGGCCTTTGACCCTTTAACTTTGTCCGCCTCCCGGGGGTATCGTCTATAGTTTGGTTGTCCCAGACATCGATGGTGACATCTAGTCCCTGCTCATGCAGGGGTTTTAATTTGTAAGTCGTCATCGGCTGCCCCCAATCAAAACAAATTTGCGACGTTAAGTTGCGATAATATGGTTTTGCAAGTTATTGCATTTAGATACCCTATGACAGCGACCCCTTCCAACGATTTATCTGCCTGGGAGCGGCTAGAACAAGGCAGACAAGCAAAAGCAAGCAACGGTGGTTATGCGGGCTACGGCTCCCCTGCCTTTGGACAACGATCGATCGATGGAGAATTAGTGGATGATCCGGAAGAGTGCCGGGTCATTGAACTGATTCGCCGTCATCACAAATCGGGGAAATCCTTGCAGAAGATCGCCGATTGGCTTAATGAACAGGGCTACACCACCAAACGCGGTCTACCATGGCAGCGTATTTCCGTAAAGCGAGTGCTTGATCGACTATATGGAAAGGTGTCCAGAATTTCCGGAGTAACCCTTCAGGCCGACCAGAACCCGGAATTACTCACCCCAGCGTCTGGTGATGCCGCCCCTGAAACCATTAGAGGCTGAATAACCCCTAAATAAAAAGTTTCAGGCTTTAACCTGTTACATCCCTCTATGATACACCGAAGTGGGTCTAAAATCTTTACGAGTTTAATAAAAATTGTAACAAAACGTTACATCTTTTAGGAAAAAGTTAAATGACGCTACACTTTGAGATAGTTTTAGAAAGGATTTTGGCAACTCTGAGAGTCTGGGTTCTTTGCCCAGTGGCTGTTCTGTCTATCTTGGCCTTTGTGATTGCAGGATGGTGCTGATGTCCCTCGATACACCTCTGAGTTGGGCCCCCGATCTGGAAAAGGCGATCAATCGCCACCCCTTGACGGTGCCGCCAACCACTTCCCTGGCAGATGCGATCGCTATGATCGGCCAGGCCCATAGTCGTCTGTGTTTACTCACCGATGACCTATCTCCTCTAGCTCCTCCGGCCGGAGAGGTGCGTGTTAGCTGTCTGCTGGTGGTGCAAGGACAAGAGTTATTAGGAATTTTGACAGAACGGGATGTGGTGCGACTCACCGCCCAAGGGATTAACCTGACCGAGACAACCGTTGCCGATGTGATGGTGCATCCCCTGATCACGTTGCCCCAGCAATCTGCTCAAGACATTTTTGCTGCCCTGTTTTTGTTTCGGCGCTACCGCATTCGCCATTTGCCGATTGTGGATGACCAAGGACACTTAATCGGGGTGATTTCCCATGAAAGTATTCGCCAGATATTGCGTCCGGCCAATCTGTTGCGGTTTCGTCGCGTATCGGATGTGATGAACAGTCAAGTGGTACAGGCCCCACTCACCGCCACAGTCCTGCAATTGGCCCAGTTAATGGCGGAACATCGTGTCAGTTGTGTGGTGATCACCCAGAGAAATTCCGAAGACAATGACTACCCCGTTGGTATTGTGACAGAGCGAGATCTTGTCCAGTTTCAAGCAGTTCAAATCGATCTGCACAAAACTAGGGCCCAGACGGTGATGAGTACGCCGTTATTTCTCCTCAACCCCGAGGATTCCCTGTGGACGGCCCATCAGGAAATGCAAAAACGGCGGGTGGGGCGTTTGGTGGTTTCTTGGAACTGGGGTCGGGGGTTGGGCATTGTCACACAAACCAGTCTGTTAAGGGTTTTTGACCCGATGGAAATGTATGGGGTGATTGAAAATTTACAACAAACCATTCAACAGCTAGAGTCCGAGCGATCGCCCTTCCCTCCTTCTCCACCAGCGGACTTATTACCCCAACGGATTCGCACCCCATCAGAAAAAGAGAGCGCTGGCGATCGCGAATTATTACTGGCCTTGCTGGACAATGCTTACAAAGACGTAAAGTATATGTTGGCTAACTTAGATATTGTCGTCGAGCAGCGGCGATCTTTGCTTCAATCTGTTCTAGATAAGCTTGCCCACCTCGGTCGTAAAATTAGCTCTTAGATAACGGGCTTGCTTCTATTCATACTAAATCTGGTTAAGTAGCTGGTTATAATTAAATTAAAAATGGATTTTAGGTTCGATCCCCCCTTATTCCCCCCTTGATAAGGTAGGGTTGATTCATGAATCAACCCTACCCTTAATAAGGGGGGCATCTGATAATTTTTAACGCCTACCTACTTACTTATAATTATCTGCGAAAAAAGTTTAGTAATTTCACTGCAATTATAACAGGATTGTCGATGACTAATTTAAAAAAATGGCAAATTATTAAATCTGAGCTAGTTTTTCAGAATCGTTGGTGTCAAGTCCGTCAAGACGTGGTGAAGTTGTCCTCTGGACAAGTTATCGACGATTATTTTGTTAATATTCGTCCTGAAATTGTTTTAGTTGTTCCAGTTACCGGGGATAATCAATTAGTTTTTGTTCGTCAATATCGTCACGGAGTTAAGGAAATTTTATTAGAATTTCCTGCCGGAGCAGTAGATGCGGGTGAAGATAATATTACTGCAGCAGCGCGTCGGGAATTCGAGGAGGAAACTGGTTATCAAAGTGATTCTCTAATACCTCTAGGTGTTTTGTACGATAATCCCGTTAAAGATACTAACAGAATTCACATTTTTTTGGCTCTTAATGCTATCCCCATCGGTCAACAAAAGTTAGATGTTACCGAGGAAATTGAAGTTATTCTTCGACCTTTACAGGAAATTAATCCCCAGGAAATTACTGTTTCTGGTAGTTTAGCTGCTTTCTATCTAGCGAGGGATTTTTTAAAGCAAAATTAAGGAGTTATAGCGGTTATATTAATAGGTAGGTAGGAAGTTTTCGTTTTCGGGAGCCAGTTGTCAGGAGATTATTTTTATTTATTCTACCTAATTCATAATTGATAATTCATAATTCATAATTCATAATTGACAATTCATAATTGATAATTCATAATTCATAATTCATAATTCCCACTGTCTATGAGTAATTTTTTTATGATTGCTGGCTTTATTCTATCAGCTTATGCGATTGTTGCCAACGATTCCCTACAGACTTTAGGGACTTTTTTAAGTGCCAATGAAGAACGTCCCTGGTGGATTTTATGGCTGTATTCCAGTATAATCTTAGCCTCGATTTTTATCGCTGGTTGGTATATTAATCAGGGAGATGTGGCTTATAATCGACTAGAAATGATTCCCTTCCCAGAAAATTTTACTTGGATTTATATCGTTCCTCCCTTAGCAATTTTAATTCTCACCACTTGGGGAATACCTGTGAGTACAACCTTTTTAGTTTTAACAGTTTTTGCTCCCCAATCTCTAGATGAAATGTTAGTTAAATCCGCTTGGGGTTATGCTCTTGCTGTTATAGTGGGGTTAGTCATCTATCGAATTATTTATCGATTAGAAAACTTTTTCCTAGAAACAGTTAATAAAGAACCTCAAAAAGTCTGGGTAGTTTTACAGTGGTTATCTACTGGGTTTCTCTGGAGTCAATGGTTAATGCAAGATTTTGCTAATATTTTCGCCTATCTTCCCAGAAAGTTAGCTGCAACATGGTTAGTTTTATCTCTAACAGTTATGCTACTCCTGCAAACCATCATTTTTATTAATCACGGGGGTCAAATTGAGAAAATTGTCACTAGCAAAACTAACGCCCATGATCCGCGTTCTGCAACAATTATTAACTTAATTTATGGCTTAATTTTACTGTTTTTTGTTGGCTATAATCATATTCCCATAAGTACCACTTGGGTATTTTTAGGTTTATTAGGAGGTCGAGAAATTTCTCTGACTTTAACCAGAGAAACCCCTAATTTAGCCGCCACGGGTAAATTGGTTTTAGGGGATGCCTTGAAAGCTTTTATCGGTATGATTGTTAGTGTTGCTATCGCTCTTGCTTTACCTCTAATCGCTCAAAAAATTAACTATCTATAGGGAATTATGAATTATAAATTATAAATTATGAATTATAAATTATAAATTATGAATTATGAATTGGGGAGCTTTTTTTCAGTTATCAGTAAACAGTTAACTGAAAACTGACATCTGATAACTGATATTAGTGATTGTACCGCATAAGATTAAGAAAAGGTCTATTTTCAAAACTTAAGAATAACAAGATTGAGGAGATGGGCGATCGATTGACGCTCCGGAGTGATAAAGTTTTCTATTACTGATAATCTCGAAATTATCATTCAACCAGATTAAAGATGCTTCTCTGACTAGACCTTCTTCAAGAGTGACTAGGGAAAAATTGCGAGATTTACCCCTATCGGAGTGGAGAATGCGAGGGACACTAGCAGCATTCAGATAAACGGTTCCCATCTCGGAAGTGACCACGGGATTGCGTAAACGGGAAGTAGTATGACGGAGACGGTGGTGCATATGACCGAAACTGACGAGAGGAACCTGTTTTCCTAATAGCTGTGCTTGTGCGATGGCCGCTGCTAAATCCGGATCCCCGTGGTCCCCTCCCAAGGGTTGCCAATCGCGACCACAGATAGCTTCCGCTTCCTTTCCTAGTCCGGCTGGACCATTGTGAGCTAAAAAAATCAGGTTATTATAGGCAGTATCTTGAATATTAGCGATAATTTTGGCAGTAGATTCGGCAAAACTGCTGATATTATAGCGTTCTTGCAAAAATTCTCCATTTTTCCACTCGGACCCTCCCCAAGTAAAGGGACGACCCCCAACAATCGAAAGCTCTAAACTGGGTAGGTCTAGTTTTGAGTAACCCACATGGGCAACCCCTAATAATTCTAACTGAGCGGTGACACGATCTTCTTTATCGCGATCGTAGGGACATTGCTTTCGTCCCCAGGGGGTGGCACTATACCAAGCGTCATGATTACCGAGAATAACGGCTTTTGGTAAGGACAAACTAGCAATCCGACCGACAATTTCTAGGGATTCATTGCCAAAATCGCCGACAAATAGGGCTAAATCCACTTGTAAAGCTTCTAAAGCTAAATTATCTTCTATTTCCCATTGGTCGTGAACGTCACCGATGACGGCGATTTTATAGGTGCGAGGGAAAGAACTTACCATTACCAGTTATTAACTATCATTTACCATTAAAGATCATAACTAGGATTGGTAGTCGAAAACCGTGGGCAAGAAAGAGAGATTTTTTCTCAAACTACCAATGAAAAGGTAAAGATTTAAAACAAAGTTACCCACAGTCATCGGTTTGTTTGTAAATTTAGATACAGAATTATCAGGGTGATCTGTGTATGTCTTTACTACAATACCGCACTACTGCCGTTGTTACTTGTCCCCAAGCAAACACATGGGTACAACTCAGAATGCTCCCCTCTCCATACAGCTTTGATGAAGCGCTACTACTCTGTGAACAGGATCAGGGCCGTTGGGTGGCATGGATTCCCGATTTTGGCGAAATTATCTTGATCGAAGGACAATTTGAGGCATAAACTAACTCTTGCTAACAATTAAAGCAGATAAACAGCGATCGATCACTTGTTTTAATACAAGCGCCGTCCAATCGATATCGGCCGCGCTGGTGTCCCTTCCTAGGGTTAGACGAATTCCCGCCAATGCCTCTCGATCGCTGTAGCCCATAGCTTTTAAAATTGGACTAGGGGAAAGTTTGCCACTATGACAGGCGGACCCAGAACTAATGCCGATTCCTGCTAAATTAAGCTGACGAACTAGCTGTTTTCCTGTGATGTGACTGTCATCGTCCGGACGGACAATAAAGCTGACGTGGTGGGGTAAACGATAGAATCGGTCCCCCGTGGGCAGCAGATAAGGATAATCGGCTAAGAGGTCAAATAATCGATCTCGCAGGGCGATTAAACGCATTTTTTCGCTAATTAAGTCTTTTTGGGCTAATTCGGCCGCTAAACCGAAAGCGGCGATCGCTGGTACGGCTGGGGTTCCCGATCGCAGACCTTTTTCCTGACCACCGCCCCGCAGTAATGGTAAAATATCAACACCAGTTCTGATGTATAAAGCTCCCGATCCTTGCATTCCATAAATTTTATGGCTAGAAAGAGATAATAAATCTACGGGCAGTTTCCGCACATCAATATCGCATCTTGCCGCCACCTGCACCGCATCGGTGTGAAAAAGCACTCCCCTTTCTCTGGCAATGCGGCCCAATTCTTCAATCGGTTGTAGAGTTCCCACCTCACTTTGTCCGTAAATAATGGAAATTAAGACCGTATCGCTTTGAATTGCGGCTTTTAGGTCTAAAGGATTAACCCTACCTTGACGATTGACGGGAAGACGAGTAATTTGCCAACCTTGCTGCTCTAATTGTTTACAGGGTTCAGCGATCGCCGAATGTTCCACACTAGAAATAATTATATGACGGGGGCGGTTATACTGTTGAGCAACCCCGATAATCGCTAAATTATCGGCCTCCGTGCCGCCAGAAGTGAAGATAATCTGGTCTGGATTGGCATTAATTAACCCTGCTACCTGTTCTCTGGCCATTTCGATGACTGTCGCCGTATCCTGTCCCCAAGTGTGTAAACTGGAGGGATTGCCCCAATGATGCCGGAGAATAGTGGCAACCCGCTCGATCACTTGGGGATGAGTGGGGGTAGTGGCACTATAGTCAAGATAAATTTGCATTATTTTACAATCTGAGAAATGAGAGTCAAGAAAGGCAGCTATTCTCAGTTTAGCCGTTTAAGAGATTAGAAAGCGGGTTTCTGGGTTTCTTAAAACTGCTTTCTAGCATCTTTTCTGATCTCAGGGTAAACTAAAAGTCTGAGCAAGGTTTTTCATGGTACGGAACAGCTTATAAGGCTGGTCAGGAAAAGTTTGAAAGTCAAACCTTTGGTAAAATCTCACTGCTTTATCGTCAACCGCCTCTACCACCACCGCAAAACACCCCGTTGTTTGACTGACTCTCAGACTTCTATATAAAGCATCCATAATCAACAATTTCCCCCAACCAGATCCCCGACAATCAAGATCCACTGCTAATCTACCAATTAAAGTCACGCCAACTAGCGGATATTTAGGCAACTTTTTACCAAGACTTTGGGGTAGCGATTCGAGATTGATGCTACTCATGGATAAAGTATAGTAGCCCATGATTTTTTCGCGTTCTCGGTCAACGAGAACGTAGGGAATGGCAATGTTTCGCTTCTTATCTTGGGTAGCGAGGTCGTGCAAGTAGCGATCCAGTTGTTCGTTACCACAGCTAAAAGCTGCCCGATTGTGATGGCTTTCGAGAGTTTCTAGACAAAAATCAACAGATTCCGAATTTAACACAAATCTAGCAACTATTTATTCATCATTTGCTTATACCATTGAGCGTCTGCTTGAGACTGCTCGGAGGGAGCGGGGGGATTTAACAGGGCCTCGACAAAAACGAATTGATCGCGTTCGGTTAATTCTACCAATTGGCTATCTTTGATCGTTTGCATAGCTGCCTCAGCCAAAACTGACACCATAAACTCAGTCAAGTTCTGTCCCCGTAAAAAGGCAGCCATCTCCATCAGTTGCTTTTGCTCTGCTGTTATGCAAGCCTCTAACCGCGCATTGTTGCCGATTTTAGTCCCTTGGGGTAAATCTTTATCTGGTTTCGTTCTCATGGCTTAGAAATTATCTAATTTAAGCACATTATATTCTTAGAAAACGGGTTTCTGAGTTGATAAGAAAGCGGGTGGCTCTTCTAGGTTCTGTGTGATAAGTTTAACTTACATAGGATCGATCTTTGTGTCCTCTGTGTCTGGAGTGGTTCCCTCCACTCCCTCGCCAGCAGGACTGTATCTCAGAATACATTTTACCCACCAAATCCAAAAGAGCCAGCGGGTTTCTGGGTTGATGATGAGAAACCCGCTTTCTGGGTTGTTGAGAAACCCGCTTTCTGAGTTGATGAGAAACCCGCTTTCTGGCTTATACTAAGCTTCAGAGGATTTACAGGGGTTAAGTTATGACAGGAATTGAAACAACCATTGTAACAGCATTGACCAATAATTTTATTGGCCAAATGATTAAATCGGGGTGGGAGGGTATTAATAAAAATGAGTTATTGAATAAAGATATCGGGCAGCTTATTAGAGAGGGAAAGTATCTTTTTTTTCAGAAATATACTCAACGTTACTGGGATCGGCACGGCATGATTAAGGTTTTAAAAATGTCTAAGCCGATGGATTTGGAGTCAATTTATATTAATGTCAAATGTTTGGGGAATTTAGTCAGGGATTATTATGATGAAAATTTAGAAAATAAATATCGTGAGAGTAAGCAGCGACGGTTTAACTTTAGGGATGATGGTAAAGAAGATGGTTTACTTTTGGCTAATCAAGAACAATATTTAATGGTACTTGGTGATCCCGGCATTGGTAAATCTACATTTTTGCGAAAAGTTGGGCTAGAAGCTCTCAAGGGAAATAAAGACAGTTATCAGCATTCTCTAACACCTGTTTTACTGGAGTTGAAAAACTTTAAAGAAAACGAGATTAATATTCAGGCATTAATTGAAGAGGAGTTTAAAATCTGTGGTTTTCCCAATATCGTTACTTGTTATGGTTCGATAGGGGAGCATAAATCGACTAAATCCTTATCTGGCAAGAGATTTAATTGATTAGTTCGCTCTAGATCAAAAACAATTGACAAAAATCGCCGAATGTCTTTCTATATAAGGGTTTCATTCCTTATAACCCCCCACCATTGCATAACACAAACCGAAGAACCGTAAGAATTTAGTCTACAAAAAATTCTCCAGCAGCTTCTCCAGTTAAACCCACACTTCCTGGTGGCTTATCTTTTCCTTCTCTCGTAACACACCAACCAACTTCATATACAAAATTACCTCTGGCATCTTCCCAATTGTTAGTGGTATCATAACGGCTATGCTGGTAACCCCAATTATGCAGAATCTCATGAACAATAATACCAGCAATTACATTTTCAGAGTATTGTGGAATCATAGTAGAGTTAAGTTCAATTTTAAAATCAACATCCTTAGGGCTATTAAAGTTAATAATACCTAGCAGTCCCAAACCCAGGTACCGGTCATGTGTAAATTGGTCAATATACAGTTTGCGGTTTGTCAAAACAGGCCAGCTAGAAACACGAACAAGTGCGCCAGTCGCTGGAGCTTTGCCATCATATTCGCCTGTTGAGATATTTACATATTTTTTTATACATTGTTCCATAATAGATCCTGTTCCTGTCGATTTAATTATCGCTTGAGCTTTCAATAAGCTTTTCCATATTTTATACCTTTCTTGTTCTTGAAAATCAGAAGAAACTAAGGGTCTTGGAAACGCATCCCAAGTATAATTACTATTACTGAAATAAGTTCTTGCCTGTACCGGATATATTTGCGCCATTACTACTACCATGATAGTGATAACAATACAGGAGAAAAATGAATTCCAACGATATTTTAAGTTGTACATTCTAGGTAATCGTTCAGGAGAGGGAAAGTATGGTATATCTAGAAAAATTGATTTAATTTTCTCGCAAATGCTATCATTGAGGACTATTTTAAGCAAGAGAACAAAACAACTATGTCAAGCAAAAGCCTTTTCAGGCTAGGTTAAAAAGGCAATCTTCAATATATTTTACCATAACTCCTCTCTTTCAGAAGTTCGATTTGTAACGCTTCCAGTAGGTATGGTATTACTGAGACTGCAAATGTATGAAAACGCATCAATTGGGCAAAAGCTCAACGATGCGTTTTTAAGCTCCAAAAACTGCTCTACTTGTAAACCAAAACAAATTAATTCTGATTAGAGTCAGTGGCCGCGGCCATTTGCATTCTCTGTACCAGATTATCGAGGGCTAATTCTAGATGTAAACCGGCATCCACGGCAGTCCAACCCTGTTCCGTTAGGTGTCGCCATTCAAAGTGTAGGTGGGGACCGGTAGAAAGTCCCGTACTACCCACACGACCGATAACCGCACCCTGTTCCACCCATTCTCCCGGTTTGACGGTAATTTCCGAAAGGTGGGCATAACGAGATTCTTGACTACCATCGAGGTGACGTAAAATCACCGTTAATCCGTAACCTCCCAACCAGTCGGCGGTGGCCACTTCCCCCGCGTAGGCGGCTAATACAGGTGTTCCCATTGGTGCGCCTAAATCAGTACCCGCGTGCATGGCCCGATTCCCGCTGACCGGATGATTTCGCCATCCGAAAACCGAGGTAATTTGGGCAGGAAGGGCGAGGGGAAAGAGTAAATCAGTGCGTTGAGTTTGGTTAGAATCCGTGGGACTTAAACGGGTGGCCCGCTCATAGGTGGTCGCTTCGCTGATTGCTTCCACTTCTGCGCGAGTCACCGGGGCCAAAGCTAATTTTACGCCATTCCATTCCGGGGGATTGAGGGCTACCACCTGACTGGGAATCACCGTCGGGGGTGCCAGACGTACCGGGGCGCTAGAAGCGACGAGAGTGGGGGCATAACGACCCAGGGAATTATTAGCGATAACCGGCTGATTTCGGGGCTGCCGTCCCACCCGCACGACTGGATTAGGATTGAGACGTACCCGGGCCAGATTAACTGGGGGTAAGGGTTTGGCCACAGTGCTGACCGGCTGACGACGGGGGGAGCGGGCCGCCAGATTACAGCTACCTCCCACCAGTTGACCATTTTGGGCGATGGTTTGGCAACCACTGCGGCGCTCGGTGACAACAACGGAACTGGGGGGGTTAAAGTTTCTGGTATCGATAAAATTATTTTTACCGCCGGCCTGGGGGGCAAGGGTAGGCATATCGGTTTGATGGTTTTCGGGGATAGCCAGACGGGGGGCAGGATTAGTATTTTCTTTGATAACGGGGGCTTTTAGAGTCGGGGCGGGATTTTCCACTACCGGGGTTTCGCTGCCAGTTTCGGAATTAGCGATCGCATTTGGAGCAAGAGTAATCAGACCGCTGATCACTAAACCGAGACCACTGCATAAACTCAGCTTCTTTTTTAAGGATTTTCCTAGAAAAAGTTTCAATATCACCGATGAAGGATACATAGGGCGGCCTCACTTCTCACAGTTTAGTCAAAAAAATATTTAGACTCAATTATAGCCGAGACTGACCCTGCCGGCCGGTAGATAGATTTCGCTACTGGCATTGTCCGAGGTTAGTTTAACTTTTAATTCCCCTCGCTCGCTTACCCCCGTTATTATGCCCTGATAGCCCTCGAAAACTATCTTTTGACCAAAATTGGCAAAAAGTTCTAAATAGGCGGCTAATAGGGCTTTTATTCCCTGATTACAGTAATATTCATAGCCGTATAGGATAGCCTCGCTGGTGAGATCGGTTAATTGAGCGATCGAGGTGATTTTATTGCTGGCTAAAGCTTGTAAATTAATACCCGTGGGGGGGACGGGATTGGCCCAATTGAGGCCTACTCCGATGACTGCTTGCGGGATTTTTTGACCCTGAATACGGGTTTCTAGGTTAATTCCCCCTAGTTTGCGCCCTAGTAATACTAAATCATTCGGCCATTTAATTTTAACAGGTATTTCCTGACAATTGAGATGATGAGCGATACCCCAAACTGTAGCGAGAACGAGATGGGTAGATTTATCCACCTCTAAATCAAGATTTAACGCCAAAGATAAATATAATCCCCCCGGTTCAGAAATCCATTCCCGTCCCCATTGTCCCCTCCCGGCACTTTGTTGACTAGCAATCACCAGAAAAGGCGGATTTTCCCCCGATTCTAATAATTGCCACGCTTTAGTATTAGTGGAAGGTAATAGCTCAAAGTGATGGATTTTGGTCATAAATTGGGAATTATGAATTATGAATTATGAATTATGAAGTGGGGAGTATTTTCAGTAATCAGTAAACAGTAAACAGTAATCAGTGACCTGATACTAAATCCGTTGAGTATAGGCTAAATATCAGGAGAGGCACTCCTGCAAGTGGAGTGACTCTTAAATGATTACAGATGTGTCAGCAGCTGCGTGTAAGCATCCCACCGAAAAACTAATGCGCGGGGGGTTTGGGGGCGGCGCCACGCCCCCAACGGGGGGTTTGGGGGGTAGAACCCCCCAAAAGCTTGGATTGAATGATCAAGTGGGAAGTAATGCTAAATCCGTTGAGTATAGGCTACATATCAGGACAGGCACTCATGCAAGAGGCAAAAGGCAAAAGAGGGAATAGATAATCAGTTTTTAATAACCGGATTGAGTATCAAAACTGACATCTGATCACTGATAACTGATCACTGATCACTGATAACTGATTAGGTGCAAGGAAGAGAACGCAGGTACTCACTGAGGTGGGAACGTAAACCGATGCCATGGAAAAGCGGGCCACGACTGCCTAATTCGACAATACTGACAGCTGCCACGGGCATTTCAAATCGATCGCGATAACGGCCCACATCAATACCCATCAGACTACAGAGCATGATCCGGATGGTGGCCTTGTGGGAAACGATCAGGATATTGCCATCACTGTGGGTGTGTTCAATTTCCTCCAAAACGGCCGCAGAACGACGGGCGATATCGATCCCCCTTTCCCCATTGGGGGGGGCATTCCAAGCCGGATCCGTCAACCAACGCACATAGAGATCATGATATTGACGATCGATATCGTTGGGGTGCATACCTTCCCAAAGACCATAACCGATCTCTTGTAATCCCTGCCGGATTTCTAATTTTAGTCCCACCGCTTCACAGAGGGGTTTAGCGGTTTGAATAGCTCTTTGTAGGGGACTGACGTAGGCCGCGCGCCAAGGTAAAGAACGATAGACATCGGCGAATTCTTCCGCCATTTCGATGCCTTCGGCAGTCAAACCGGGGTCATTTTCTGGAGTACCACAGTATCCTCCCGTTTTGCTATAGGCCGTTTGTCCGTGTCGTAGAAAATATAACATCAAGCACATAGTTTTTCAGGAGACCAAATCCAGGGCTTCCCTTGTTACTGTTGACTGGTTAGGTTCCCGCTCGCGAGCGCAGGTCATTGCGGAGGTGAGAGCGATCGCCTATAACTTGAAAGAGGGGACCGTGTTCGGCTAATTCGACGATCGTCACCGAGGCCACGGGCATGGCAATTCGATCGCGATAACGGCCGATATCAATGCCTAAAAGAGAACATAACACGATTCGGATCGTTGCTTTATGGGAAACGATCAAAATATGGCCATCATCGTGATTATGGTCGATTTCCTCTAACACTTCCGAACTGCGGCGAGCGATATCGATGCCTTTTTCGCCTCCTGTGGGAGAATTCCAGCCCGGATCTGCTAACCAGCGCACATAATCATCATGAAACTCCCGATTAACCTCGGCTGCGGTTTTTCCCTCCCATTGGCCGTAGGCAATCTCTTTTAATCCTTCCCGTTTGTGGATGGGAATACCCAAGAGTTCGCTTAAAGGGGTGGCTGTGGCCATGGTACGTTTGAGGGGACTGGAATAGATCCCTGTCCAAGGCACATCTCGATAGGCAAGGGCGAAATCCTTGGCCATTTCATAGCCTGCTGGGGTTAGTTGCAAGTCTAATCGACCGCAAAAACTACCCGCTTGACTGGCTGTGGTTTCGCCATGACGCAAAAAGTAAAGTTTTAGACTCATTTTTTCGGTGCCTCTTAATATTTGTGACTCTCTCCCACTTATACTGATAAGCAGAAGTTATTAAAAGAGGGCGAAGGCAATTCGCCGCGACAATCATCCTTTTTACCTTTTGTTTCTCGGTAATTCTCTAAATTACCACTATATTTGGGACACCTCGAATAAAAGATTTTGTTAAGAAAGTGTTGGTCGGGGAAATCTCCTTTATATACAGTGGTGAAGAGGGAATAATTTTAAATAACTAATACTAAATCCCTCTTTGCCACGGTATCAGTCGGTTCAAGTCCTGTAACTTGTCTTGGTTCTCTTCTGTCCCTGACTGGCGTTTTTTGACTCTCCCCTGTCTTTTTACCATTTTCGTCGGCTCCTAAGGACTCTCCCCTCTAGTCAAAGGTTTTTTTGCTCCCTATGTCTCTGGTTTTTATAAAATCTTTCGATTTTTCGAGATGCCCAACATTTAGACTAAGGCTAATTATAATACATGGGTAGCAGAGGCTAAGTCTGGGTACTCGCGGTGCGGGGCGGTACTATAGCGCCTTTTTTGCCCTATTTAGAAATCTTTGTCAAGGACAATTTAGACCAAATTAGATGAGCTTACCCAGCACTCATAAATAATAACTATATGATTGCTGTACTGAGAGCCTTTTGTCAAGCCTAATTGAGAGGCTCTTACCCTATCCCTACTGCCCTGTTCCGTTATTCATTAAATTGTTCAGATGTTCACTCATCGCTGTATTTGCCTCGCTCTTTTCGTCTGACAAATATTTTAAAAATTTAGTACAAACCCGATGATATTTTTGTTGGTATAAATCTCTAAAAGCTTCTAATAAAATACTTTTGTCAGCCAAATTATTACGTAATAAAATGTATATTTTCTCCCAGAAATTACAGATTATTCTCATGTCAAACTCGATCTGAGGTTTGTATGTGATTAGAACTGAAATGGCATTTTTGCCAGTGTTTATTTGATGAACGAAATCCGAAGTTTTTCTTCTAGGAGTTTGTAATTCGGTAGAGTCCCATTTGTTTATATATTCTAATGCCTTTTCAATTTTCGCTGTTTTGATTGATTCTTGTGTTGCTTCAACAGATTTTAATGAAGCATAAAATCCTCCCATAATACCCAAAAAAACTGGCAAGATTAAGCCTAAATATTCAAAAAAATTGTCAAAAAATATCAAAACCCCACCCACACTAGCTAGACATAGTAAAACAAATAAAATGATCATAGATGGTATTTGATTTTGTATAAAACAATCTTGTTGGTTCATCCATGTAAAATAGAAAACTAAAAGAAAAAGTAGCCCTGCTCCTTCCAATATTAATCCTACCCTTAATTTACAATTACTTTCTTGCGTTTTCTTGGCATGATTTTTAATAGCTAAGTCAATTATGTTGGTTAGCTCATTATTTTGCTGTATTTTACTGTTGCTGCCGCCCGTATCAAATCTTGGTAATATATCTTTCCATTTCACAGAATTGTTTTCCACCACGGCTACTTTATCCCTCTCATTTAGCGTGATAAGAATATAAGGAATCCCCAGAGTTTTATCTTGAGAATTGAAGATAAAAACATCAGTCCTTAAAGAGCCATTTTCAGCAATCTTTTCAAGCCTTTTCCCAATTATTTCTGCTCGCCCCTTATCCGACACACAGAATACTGGTTGATCTCCTAGCTTGACAAGCTCTAGATTGTCAGGGCAAGAGTTATCCAAAGAATAAGTTAATGGCTGGACTAGAACAATCAAAAATACTGATAAGACCAAAATTATAAAGATGTACCACCGCTTTTTCATAAACTCCTCCGAAATGTTGAAAATCCTGCTCTGTGGAAGATTATTAACCACTATTCGCTGCTCGATTTTTATTAAAAAGGCTTCGGTGAGACAATCTTAGCCGTAACCGTCGCCACCGCGTACTGTTCTCTAAGAACAGCGATCACCACCTCAACCCGTAAATACTCCACCCCCACCGCCGCCCCCGACAAACTTGCCGTCTGATCTTGGTGGGGAAAAGCGGACGCAGTGCTTTTTCATCTACAGAATCTTCTATCGAGAAACCATGCCAAAAGGATCTGATTATTTGCCTCTTATTCACCTATCCTTACTCTATCTCGGATAATCTCAACGAATGAGGCTGTTTTCATAAAATTTAATGATTAGCCGACAATGAATCGCCGATAGCTGATAGCAGGCGTTGGGTTTCATGCTTCAAACCAACCTACGTTCATCTTATATTTAATTCCACCCACCCACTTAACTGCTGTAAATCCGACAGCAAGCTGACTCAGCAATTTAAGCGAAAATTCTGCCATTCTCTAGGATGCCATTCTGGGTTAATCTGGGTTTTGTGACAATTTATGGCTAAATTTTAAGAGGCAGTATGGAACGCACTTTCTTAATGATTAAACCCGACGGTGTGCAACGCAATCTGGTGGGGGAAATTATTCAACGCTTTGAAGCTAAAGGTTTTACGTTGGTTGGGTTGAAAATGATGCAGGTTTCTAGTGAATTAGCGGAAAAACACTACGCTGTTCATAAAGAAAGACCCTTTTTCCGTTCTTTGGTCGATTTTATTACCTCCTCCCCCGTAGTGGCTATGGTTTGGCAAGGAGAAGGAGTAATTGCCTCCGCTAGAAAAATTATTGGCGCCACTAATCCCCTCAATGCCGAACCTGGTACGATTCGCGGTGATTTTGGCATTAGTGTCGGACGCAATCTTATCCATGGTTCCGATGGTCCAGATACCGCCAAAGATGAAGTTAGTCTCTGGTTTAGCGATGCAGAATTGGCTAATTGGACTCCCGCCATCACTCCCTGGGTGGTAGAGTAAATCCCCACTGGAAGCCCTTAGGGGGCAGGGGCGGTCGGCGGTCGGCAGGGGGCAGGAGGCAGAAGATTATTTTTATTGATTCTCCCCACACCCCACTTCCCCACCTCCCCAATTCATAATTCATAATTCCCACTCCCCCACTCTGCAACAACTCATCCTACATACTTTGTGCTTTTTGTCAAAAAAACTTTTTTTTTGCAATAAAACTACACAAAAAAAAGATCATCGTTGTGGGTGAAATTGACTGATTTACCTGTCTTAATTAGGATCACCTTGTCGGTGTGGCAAGGGTTTCAACGATTGCTGTCCAAAAAAGCACAGAGTATCCCATTATGAAATTCAGTAAAATCGCTGTAACCATTGTAACATCGTTGTTAAATAAAAATCTTTCTCAATTAATTTTTAAGAATTTGTAAATATTGCGGAATGTTAATTTAAATATTCTCAAGTTTTTGGAGTCAATAAATAATTTTTGCTTATCTTTGTCGAACATTGGGTGAGAAGGCAGGAGGCAGCTTTTTTCTCCCTGCTCCCTGCTCCCTGCTCCCTGCTCCCTTCTCCCTTCTTCCTTCTTCCCAATTCATAATTCATAATTCATAATTCATAATTCCCCAATGGCCAATCAAGGTTGGATTTATCGAGATAAAATTAGCAGAAATCAGGCAGGATTAAGCCTATTAGCCTACTATGCGGGCAAATATCCCCATTCTAGCCCAGAAGAATGGCTCGATCGCATTTTATCAGCAGCAATTCTAGTCAACGGTCGTCCCGCTTGCCCCGATACAGTCTTAGAAATCGGGCAGCAATTGACCTATCAGCGCCCGCCTTGGACAGAACCGGATGTACCGCTCTTTTTTGAGGTACTCTACGAGGATGCCGAGGTGTTAGTGGTGGCGAAACCTTCGGGATTACCCGTGTTAGCGGGGGGTGGATTTCTCGAACATACTCTTATCCATCTGGTACATCAGCATTATGCCGAGGTCACTCCCTATCCAATTCATCGTCTTGGTCGCGGCACTTCGGGGATAGTCTTAATGGCGAAATCAAAGCCCGCTAGAGCTAAATTGAGTCAACAGATGCGAGAGGGGAAAATTACCAAAATATATCGAGCTTTAGTTGGTCAGGGCGACATACCAGATAATTTTACTATTAATCAAGCGATCGGGAAAATCGCCCATCCCATTTTAGGCTACGTTTACGGTGCGCTCACAGATGGGTTATCGGCCCGCAGCGATGGTCGAGTCTTAAAAAAACATCCCGATAGTACCCTATTAGAAGTACAAATTTTTACGGGCAGACCCCATCAAATTCGCATTCATCTGGCCTTTTTTGGCTATCCCTTAATCGGTGATCCCTTGTATGGTCTGGGGGGATTACCGCAACCGGATGCAGTGCCGGGAGATTGTGGTTATTATCTCCATGCCCATCAAATCGTTTTTAATCATCCCAGTACAGGGGAAAGAATCTCTATTTGTTGTCCAGCGCCGCCGGAATTAAGGGAAAATCTGGAAATCTAGCCATATTTTCACCCCCCCAAGCCCGATCGCCAGCGATCACTAAAAGACCACTTCGGTAATCACACCCTCAATCGCCCCGAACTGAGAGCGAGAACCTAAGACAATTCGATACAATATTGTCAACAAGCATTAAGCGATTTAAACTATCGATCGAAGGTAAAAGTCCCGAAGTTATCGAAATCTAGGGGGAGACAAAAACAAGCATGGGTAGAGTAGTAGGCATTGATCTAGGGACAACTAACTCCGTCGTCGCCGTGATGGAAGGCGGAAAGCCAGTGGTCATCGCCAACTCGGAGGGCATGAGAACCACTCCTTCTGTGGTCGGTTTTAATAAAGATGGGGAGTTAGTGGTCGGTCAAATGGCCCGGCGACAAGGGGTACTTAATCCCCAAAACACCTACTATGCAATCAAACGCTACATAGGTCGTCGCTACTCGGAATTAAACCCCGAATCGAAGCGCGTCCCCTACACCATCCGCCGGGATGAGATGGGCAATATCAAAATTAAATGCCCCCGTCTGCAAAAAGAATTCGCCCCCGAAGAAATTTCCGCCCTAGTTTTACGCCGATTAGCCGAAGAAGCCGGCCGTTATCTAGGGGAAGAAGTCACCGGGGCTGTAATCACTGTCCCCGCCTATTTTAACGACTCCCAACGTCAAGCCACCCGGGATGCGGGCCGAATTGCGGGGTTAGAAGTGATGCGGATTCTCAACGAACCCACCGCCGCCGCCCTTGCCTACGGTCTCGATGAAGAAGAAAGCAAGAAAATCCTCGTTTTTGACCTGGGGGGCGGTACTTTTGATGTTTCTATCCTGGAAGTGGGTGACGGCGTTTTTGAGGTGAAGGCCACCAGTGGCGACACCCAATTAGGCGGTAATGATTTCGATAAAAGAATCGTCGATTGGTTAGCCAATCAATTTTTGGAACAGGAAGGCGTGGAGCTGCGCCAAGACCGGCAAGCACTACAAAGACTGACAGAAGCGGCAGAAAAAGCCAAAATTGAACTGTCTGGGGTCAGCGTCACCGATATTAATCTACCCTTTATCATCGCCACGGAAGACGGACCCAAACACATCGAAACTCGCCTGAGTCGGGCCCAATTTGAGGAGTTATGTGGCGATTTAATCAGTCGTCTCCGTCGTCCTCTCAAACGCGCCCTTTCTGATGCTGGTTTGTCCCCCGTCCAACTAGATGAAGTGGTACTGGTGGGCGGCGGCACGCGGATGCCGGTGGTTAAGGATTTGGTGCGGAGTTTTATCGATAGGGAACCCAATCAAAATGTTAACCCTGATGAGGTTGTAGCGGTCGGAGCGGCTATTCAAGCGGGAATTTTGGGCGGCGAGGTCAAAGACGTGCTGCTCCTCGATGTGACCCCTTTATCCTTGGGTTTAGAAACCATCGGCGGTGTGATGAAAAAGTTAATCCCCCGCAATACCACTATTCCCGTCCGCAGAGCTGACCTTTTTTCCACTTCCGAAAATAATCAAACTGTGGTGGAAATCCACGTTTTGCAGGGGGAAAGGGAAATGGCCAGCGATAATAAATCCCTGGGACGTTTTAAATTAACCGGTATTCCCCCCGCACCCCGGGGTATTCCCCAAGTGCAGGTGTCCCTCGATATCGATGCTAACGGGATTCTACAAGTCACCGCTAGGGATAAAATGACCGGACGGGAGCAAAGTGTCACCATTCAAGGCGCTTCTACCCTCAGCGAAGGGGAAATTAACCGCATGATCGGTGATGCTGCCCGATTTGCCGAAGCAGATCGTACCCGTCGCGAAAAGGTCGATAAACGCAATCGCGCCCGCTCTCTGGTGGATCAAGCTCAACGACGCTTAAAAGATGTTACTCTCGATTTTGGTAATGAGTTCACCCGTTCTTATCGTCGTCAAATTGAGTCTTTGAGTACTGAAATTATCGACGCTTTGGAGAAAAATGATGACCGCCGCATCGATCGCGCCCAGGCGGATCTACAGGATGTTATCTATGAATTAAATCGCGAGGTACGGCTACAATACGACGAGGAAGACGAGGGCTTTTTTAGCGCTATTCGCAAGACTTTTACCGGGGATAAGGAAGATGATCTTCCCTCCGAACCGCGCCGCGATCGTTATCGTCAGGATTATCGTCCCAGTACTCCGGGTTATCAAAGCGATTATCGACCCAATTATTCGGCTAATCAAGATAGTTATCGCCCCCGCGATCGGGACAATTACGACAATGGCCGCGATAGCGATTGGCAAAGTCCCCCCCGTTCGGAGGAAAAAAGTTATAACAATAGTAAAAGTAGCCGCAGCGGCGGCAATCGTTCCCGCAATATTCCCCCCCAAAATAACTGGGATGATGACGATGATGATTGGTTTTAATCAGTGATCAGTAAACAGTGATCAGTAAACAGTAATCAGTAAACAGTAATCAGTAAAAAAACAGTGGGAAACTACTATTTAATACTGCTCGCTTAATACATACTGCTCACTTAGAACTCAAATCTGATCACTGATAACTGATAACTGATAACTGATAACCGATAACTGATAACTGATAACTGATAACTGAATATATGCCACAATTAGTTAATTATTATGATCTTTTAGGAGTATCTCGCACGGCCACCAGTGACGAGATAAAAAAGGCTTTTCGACGACTGGCTCGCCAATATCATCCTGATGTTAATCCGGGGGATAAATCGGCCGAAGAAAAGTTTAAAGATATTAATGAAGCTTACGATGTTCTTTCCGATGAAGAAAAACGAGTTGAGTATAATCGTTCCTTGACGGGTAATAAGCGTCTTGGGATACGTCCGTGGGAAAAAGCCAATAGTAACGGTAATGGAAAAATGCCCCGTACAGAACAGGATTTATGGAAGTTTAGAGATTTTAATAACCTTAATACTAAGCGCGCTAAAATGGCCTTCTCTCCCCGTTTAACTCGTCGAGATGTGGAGGCGAAATTGACTTTACCTTTGGAGAAAGCCTATCAAGGTGGCAGACAAAGAATTCGTCTGGAAGATGGCCGATCAATCGAGGTTGATATGCCGGCAGCCATGATCGATGGGCAGAAAATTCGTCTCAAAGGTCAGGGGATTGAAGGGGGTGATTTATATTTAAAAATAACTATCGCTAGGCATCCTTTTTTTAGGATTCAAGGTTCTGATATTGTCTGTCAAGTGCCGATTACTCCTAGCGAGGCAATTGTGGGCGGTTTTGTGGAAATTCCTACCATTGACGGTTTAGTTAAAATGATGATTCCTAAGGGGGTTAGAAGCGGTCAAAGATTACGTTTGGCTAATAAAGGTTATCCCACTTCCCAAGGCGAAAGGGGTGATCAATTAGTGGAAATTCTCTTAGTTAATCCTCCCAATCCTAGCCCTGAAGAATTAGAACTTTATCAAAAAATACGGGCGATTGAAACTTTTAATCCTCGCCAAGGTTTATAGTTTTGAGGAGTATAAACTGGGGAAAGTAAGGTAAATTTAGTTAATAAAAACTTGATCACTTTAGTTATTAAATACTTAGTAATTACCTAACCCCTAAACCCTACCACCTACCCCCTAATTCTTGTCTTCTTGAGCTAAGACGCATTTAAACCGCTTATTCTTAGATTGGCGGCATCTCCCCCAATCCCTTTACTGTTGCCTCTTGCCTCTTGCCCCGTCTCAACAAGCAATTTAAATACTTATGTAGCTGGTTATAATTAAATTAAAAATGGATTTTGCCTTTAATCCCCCCTTGATCAGGGGGGTGCCGACAGGCGGGGGGATCCCCCCTTAATCCCCCCTTAATAAGGGGGGCATCTGAAAGTTTTCAATACCTACCTACTGAACAGCTTATGATAAATATAATTGATACAATTAAACCTTTTTATCCTCTAGCTTTCAAGGCTATTCGGGGCAATTTAGAAGGAACACAAAAACAATTATTAAATACTCTCCAAAAAATCGATCGCTCGCGAGGGGGATTTTGGGGACAATGGTTAATCTCACAATTATCAGAATCCCTCAGTTTTAGCGATTCTCGCCTATCGCAAAGCCTCTGGGGGTTAAATTTCCCCAATCCCGTCGGATTGGCGGCAGGATTCGATAAAGACGGTTTAGGGGCAGGACTTTGGCATAATTTCGGCTTTGGTTTTGCCGAGGTGGGTGCTGTCACCCTAGAAGGGCAACCGGGCAACCCAAAACCGAGATTATTTCGTTTACCAGAAGATTTGGCGGGATTAAACCGTATGGGGGCAAATAACCTCGGAGCGCCGGTTCTAGCGGCAACTCTCCAGCAATCTTGGCAACGACAACCCCGACAGATTCCCATCGGCATTAACCTCTGTAAATCGAAAAATACGCCCCTAGAAAAGGCCCCGGAGGACTATTTCGGCAGTTTTCGCTATTTATTCCCCCATGCTGATTATTTTGTCGTTAATGTTAGTTCTCCCAATACTCCCGGTTTGCGTTCCCTGCAAAGTGGGGAACAACTCGATAAAATCCTCGACATTTTACAAACAGAAAATCAAGGCAGAAAACCCCTATTAGTGAAAATTTCTCCCGATTTAGAATGGGAAGATATCATAACGATTGTTGAGTTAGCTTTCTCCTATCAATTAGCTGGAATTGTCGCTACTAATACCACCACTAAACGCACGGGATTAAAAACTACAATTCTGCCTGAAACTGGTAAACCAATCACTGAAGAAGCAGGGGGAATTAGTGGGCAACCTTTGCGGGAACGTTCCACAGAAGTGATCCGTTTTATCTATCAGCAAACCCAAGGCAATTTACCAATAATTGGAGTGGGAGGCATTTTTTCTCTCGATGATGCTTGGGAAAAAATTACCGCCGGTGCGAGTTTATTACAGATTTATACCGGTTGGTTATATCGAGGACCATGGCTAGTATCAAATATTTTACAAGGATTAACAGAAAAACTAGAGGTCAATGGGTTGACTAACATTAATCAAGCGGTGGGGTTGAAATCTGACTAAGGATGAGCCAATTTTCTCTGGTAATTAGCAATAATTTCGGAAAAATTAGCTGAAATGTTGTCTGTCACCTTTGGGGATAAGATAAGATAATTAGGATAACTACAATAGGACTAATCTAGAGACTACAACCGCAGACAAATCGATCGCCAAGTATGGAACTTTTTAACCAAACCACAATTCTATGTCAAAAAAATCATTTTTACCCGGTTGTTTAGTCGTCCTAGGACTAACAGCAGTAACCGCAGGAGGTGTCTATCTTTATCTACGAGGACAGCTACCTTGGCAAAGATTCACCCCCTTGCAATCGGCAAAAGTTATCCCAGAAACTGCCTTTGCTAGTAGTTTTGTCTCCACGGATGCAAAAGCTTGGTCAGTGTTAGCTAAATATGGTACACCAGAATCGCGAACTGCGGTTAGTCAAGGACTAGAAGAGTTACAAAAAAATATCTTCACCGATAAGATTGATTATCAACGGGATATCGAACCTTGGATCGGTAGTATTAGCTTTGCTTTCCTTCCCGCAGCTACCCCCGGACAATCGGAATTATTAACGGTTATCGGGATCAAAGATAAAATTAAAGCGTCGGAATTCCAGAAAAAACTAGGACAACAAGTTAATCGCAAAACTAGCACCAGTGACTACAAAGGTATTACAATTACTGCTATAGATTGGCAGGATAACACCACCATTTATACTGCTGTTACTGGCGATTTTTTGTTGATATCCTACGATAAAAAGGTGTTAGAAGCATCGATCGATACCTACCAAGGACAGCCATCTTTTAGCAGTAAACCGGAAGTGAGAAAACTGCTTTCCCAATCCCTCAACCTACCCAATACCCTAGCAACAATTTATATTGATGATTATGCCAAAATCTTGGGACCAGATGCTAATTTATCCCCCCAAAGTCGGCAAGAATTAGCAAAAATTCAGGATATTGTCGCAGGAGTGGGTGTCACCGATACGGGATTACAGTTACAAATGGTGGCTAAACTTGCCCCTGAAACTATTTCTAACCTACCTTCCCCTAGCAGAAATCAAGTTTTAAATTATTTACCCGGAGATACCATCGCACTCTGGAGCGGTAATAATCTTAAACAGGGATGGGAAGAAGCAGAAAAACAGTCCCAAACTAACCCAGAATTACAAGCTTTTCTGCGTCAGATCCGTGAGAATTTTCAGATGGCAACCCTTGACGCGGATAAAGAAGTTTTCAACTGGATGGATCGAGAATTTGCCTTCGGAATTATCCCCAACCAGCAAGCAGTGGGAGGGTTAGGTTTTGGGGGAATGATGATCTGGCAAACCGGCGATCATAAAGCGGCCAAAACTACCCTCGATAAGTTAAATCAATTGGTGAAAACTGTTCCCTTTATCACCATAGAAAACAGTAAAATTTCTGGTGAAGATGTGACTGAATGGAAAGCGGAAGAACAAGCGATTTTAACCTATGCTTGGTCTAATAATGATACCTTAAAAATGACCGTCGGAATTCCCTATCAACCGCAACCGAATCAACCGATTAGCAAAAGTGAAAATTTCCAAGCATCGATCGCAAATTTGCCTAAAAATAATCTCGGTTATTTCTTCATCGATGTGGAGCAAATTATCGCTAAAGCAGGGGGAATTAATAATCTTCCTGCCGGGGAATTAACCCCAGAAGCAAAGGCCTTTTTAGAATCGGTACGCGGCATCGGAATTACTGCCACTATGCCTGATAAAACCACCAGTAAAATTGATGTTTTATTTTCCCTGAAACAAACTCCCTAAAAAGTAACCAACTAGATAAAGCGATCCACAGAGAATTATCCGACTATCGACCGATTCTTGGATGGCTTTTTTTAGTCCTAAAAATACATCGGAACAAGTCTCTAGGTGAGATAATTCTGGACAAATTGAAGCCGCTAATTCCGCTAAGGTTTCAGGATTGGCACTGCTATGATCTTGGACAGGAACTAAATATAAACTATCGCCTTTTCTTAATAAAGCTTGGAATATTTCTCGATGATCTTTAGTCGATAAAATACCCATCACCCAGATAATTTTTGGAGCCTTTAAACTATCTACATACTGCCTTAAACCAATAGCAGCAGCGGGATTATGAGCGCCATCTATTAAAATTTCTCGCTGACACCAATTAACGGTTTGTAAACGTCCTAACCAGCGAGTTTTTGCCATTCCTTCTTGCACGACTTCATCGCTAATTTGCCAACCTTGCTGACGCAAAATATTAACAACAGCGATCGCTATAGCCGAATTAGTTAATTGAAAATCTCCCGCTAAGGATAAAGGATATTCCAACCCTTGATATTTAGCCCGATTATCAGCAATTTTTTCGGCAGCTTCTACCCATACCGTCGGACAATTTAACAGCTTGATTCTCTCCCTAACTACTCCCTGCGCTGATTCCGGTAATTGTCCGATAACTGCGGGACAATTCGCTTTTAATATCCCCGCTTTCTCCCCGGCAATATCGGCAACCGTGGGACCTAAATTTTGCCAATGTTCCCGACTAATAGAAGTGATGACAGTAACTAAAGGTTGAGCGCAAACATTAGTCGCATCTAATCTTCCTCCTAAACCCACTTCCATCACGGCAATATCCACCTTTTCCCGGGCAAAATACAGCCAAGCAGCGGCAGTAATTACCTCAAATTGAGTAGGACTTTCCTGCTGGGGATCGATAAGCGATTGTAGATCTTTAAGCAGGTTTTCTAAAGTTGCGGTTTCAATATTTTCGCCATTAATAGAGATTCTTTCTGTCCAATCAATTAAATGGGGAGAAATATAACGTCCGACTTTATAACCAGCGGTGCTGAGAATAGAGGATAGATAGGCACAAACTGAACCTTTGCCATTAGTTCCCGTGACATGAATAATCGGAATTTTATCTTGGGGATTGCCTAAAATCTCCAGCAGATTTTTTATTCTTTCTAAACCGAGATTGACACCAAAACGCTGAAAAGGTTGCAGTAAAGAATCGATAGTCATGAGACCTCTTGCAAAAATCAAAAATCTTCCGTTAGGTGAGGAGTCAGTAGTCAGTAGTCAGGAGTCAGGAGAATTAAGAATGAACATTAATCAATTAAATGCTCTATTTAGAGATTTTATGCAATTTTATGCCTATTTTTATCATTTTTGAACTGTCAACAATTAATTATGCAAGAATTCTATGATCAGCAAACTAGAAATAATACTAAATCCAGTTATTAAAAACTGATTATTTATTCTCCGTTTTGCATGAGTGCATGAGTAGAAAACGGGTTTCTCGGAGAAACCCGTTTTCTGTGCGTTACTCAGGAGCATCAATCCTACCCGCACGGATGACCCTTTCTGTGGGTAGTAATGTCTAAAGTTTGACTAAAATGCTCGGTTCTTTTTGGATCGGTAAAACATCAAGAGAGTCAATATTAGCGCAGTATTTTAAATCTTCTTGACAGTGGAGACGCAAGAGGCGCTGACCGTGACTACAACTGTGGAACATTCCTAAAAGATCATTTTGCCATTGACGATAAAGAGCGATCGAGGCAATCACCTCATCATTCCCGATCGCCATTTGCCCCGATTGTTCTTGTAGCGCATCGGCGATCGCTCCAGCACAGGCCGTATCTTCCAGAGAATAACCCCCTTCCCAACCAGAGCCAACAATCCAGACGGTGTCGGGCTGCCTATCCAATAAGTAATTAACGGCAGCTTGCCGATTAATCATAGCGGCAGTAATCACGATCGGGGATTCTTCCACCCTTTGCAGAGCGCGGGTGCCGTTAGTGGTGCTGATAAACAGACGACGACCTTTCATTAAATCAGGGGTACAATCGAGGGGAGAATTGCCCAGATCGCAGCCTTCCACTTTCGCTCCGCCTCTTTCTCCTGCCCGGAGACGTTTTTCTGGTTGCCAGGTATCGCTCACCTGCATCAGGGTTTTCAGATCGCTGAAGGTTTGCACTGCTTCCGCACCGGCATTAAGGGCAGTGGCAATCGTGGTTGTCGCTCTTAAAACATCGATAACGACGGCGCAATCGGGTAGAGTATGGACGGGGGTAAGTTCGGGAGTATGATAAATGAAAACCTGCACGATTTATACCAAGTAAAAAGTAAAAGGGAAATAAGCTCAACATACCGCCGCTCGGCGTCGCGCTGGCAGAAGAAAGACAAGGCCGATTTTATCACGATGGATGTCAGCTAGTTAAGCTGTTCGTCATTCAAATTGCTGGTGGAGATCAGGCAAGGGGGGGGCTAATCTAAGAATAAGCGGTTTAAATACGTCTTAGCTTATCACTTGAAATGCCCACGCGGATCACAAAATTGGCCAATTGTCAATAGGGTTTGAGCTGCTCTCACCCTGTCGCTCGTCATGACTAAATGTTATAATTAATAATTATTATGCCTGCTAACTTCAAAATTCATGTCTGCTAAAGATCGTTTTCATGGTGCAGTGAGAAAAGGAGAAGAAAAAGAACCTAAAAGACAGTTATATTTAGCTGTTCCTTTAGATATTTATTATAGTTTTTTTGAATTGCGATTTATTCAAACTGTCGTTAAACGATTTCAAATTTACCTGCTTATTTATGATCCGATTGGGGAGGTAATTGTCGCATGGAAAAATTAGAACAATATCGTCACTATGTCAAGCAAGTCATTACTGAATATTCTCAGCTAGGTTCATCTAAAGATCCGATTGAACAACAATTGATTTTTGATACAGTTGGCGATCACTATCAATTAATGTATGTTGGCTGGAAAAATAGACGAAGATATCATGGTTGTGTTTTGCATCTCGATATTAAAAAGGGTAAAATCTGGATACAACATGATGGCACTGAGGTAGGAATTGCCAATGAATTAGTTAATTTAGGCGTTCCTAAAGAAGATATTGTTTTAGCCTTTCATGAACCCCTAGTCAGAGAATATACAGGGTTTGCGGTGGGTTAATCTTAATCCGAGAAAAGCGCCAAATTCGCCTAACCTAATCATAGCTTGACCGACAAACAAGATCGGCAAGAGATTTCCATTTTTTTACCTTGCTGATCTCTGCATTTCTTTGTTAACAAAACTTAACAATTAGGGGCGAAATTTTGCTTGCTTTTGTCGGCAGATTTTGAGATAATATTTTTAAAAGATTTTATTCATAATGGGAATCTATGCGTTTTTAAAAATTTTGCACAGATTCCCATTATAAGAAAAGTATAGCGCAAGTCGCCAGCAAAGTCAAGTCCTTTCCCATTTATCTCCCAGGGTAAGCGCATCTAAAACGCTATACGGTTGCGAACTCGACCTATTTGGTCGATTGTTGTTTAACGATTGAGATGGCCAATTCTCCTCAAATATGCCTGAATCACCCTCTGGGCAAGCAAATTACATAAAGTTCATTTTGTCAAGGATTATTAAGATGCACTTATATTTATGGAATGTTTCCATCAGTAAATACTTAGTAACAAAATGTTGCGTTTTGTTACTAGGCTGTTACAATTTCCTCATCAATATTTCATAACATTGTTTTCATCCATGCCTCAAATCTACTTTGACTTTGCTAACCTTAACCTTTTCACGGCACCCGGGACACCTGCGGATAGCTGGCAAATTTTTGGACTGAATGGCAATGACAGTCTCACGGGTGGCTCTCTCGCAGACACGATTTACGGTGGCGATGACAACGACAGCCTCTACGGGTTAGGCGGTGACGATGTCCTCAATGGTGGTACCGGCGATGACTTCTTCGACGGCGGTAGTGGCAATGACTAGGCTTTCGGGGACATTGGCAATGACATTCTTTTTGGCGGTTCAGGGAATGATTTTTTTGATGGTGGTGCGGGGGCCGATGTGGCCAATTACAGCAGTTTTGCCAGTAGTATTACCCTACGACCGACTGGAACTATTCTCAAAGGAAGTGGCGGCACAGATCAACTGTTCCAAGTGGAAACTATCATTGCCAACGCCGGAGTTAGTAACAATACAATTGATGCTTCTACTGCAGCATCTCCCGCGTCTATTAATGTCAATTTAGGCTCATCGACTAACAATTTGCAGGTAGTGGGGGGTCCCGTATTAACTTTTACGGTGACCAATTTTGATAATGTTATTGGCACTAATCAAAATGACTCGATTACTGGCGATAACCAAGCTAACCAACTCTCGGGTAACGGCGGCAGTGACACGATTAATGGCGAAATCGGTAATGATACCTTGAATGGCGGACTCGGTAATGATAGTTTGAATGGCGGTTCAAACGATGATTTTTTGAGCGGCGTTAATAGTGCGAGTGTGTCACCTGGAACTAACGAAATTGATACTTTGACGGGTGCCAGTGGGGTAGATCGTTTTATTTTAGGGGATTCATCTAAGGCCTATTACCTAACTAGCTCCCCGGCTCCCTTTGGTGTCAATGATTACGCTCGTATTACGGATTTTCAGGCGGGAGTTGATAAGTTGCAGCTCAGGAGTGGAATCAACTATTTGTTCTCTTCGGCTCCCCCCATCCCCACAATTCCTGGCAGTAATTTCTTCGTTTACCGTGATAATGCCACTGTCGGTTCTCTAAGTTCTGCTGACGATTTAGTGGCCGCTATGACAGTAACAGGTACTTTTAATTCTGCTATCGATGTAATTTTTGTGGCACCGATATTTCCACCGATAACGATTACACCGGAACCGATTACGATTACACCGATTCCGATTGCTTGATTATGTTTGCTAGGAATTACCGTCTTATCTGACTCCCAAAAGTCCGTGTCAGCAACTGCACATTGTCGATAAACGACCAGTAAACTTCCCCATTCCACTGGGGTACTTTCAAAGGTCTGTGTAGGTGAGACTTGACGCTCCTATCCCAGTCAAGCGGGGTATTATTGGTTCAACAAGTCTCTTGAAACTAAATCCTGGCAATGTTTAGCTTAAGCACAATTATTTGTAGGGTGAGTTAGCGCACTTCGTAACATGAGCGGGGGTTGGGTTTCATGCTTCAACCCAACCTACGTTCTGTCAGGTTACTGCCAACCGACGGCAATTGTTGAAACCACGGAAGTTAGCACTAACAATTAGTCAAAGCGCAAAATTCGCCTAACCTAATCATAGGTTAAGCGACAAACAAGATCAGCAAGAGACTTCGATTTTTTGACCTTGCTGATCTCTGTATTTCTTTGTTAACAAAACTTAACAATTATCGGCAAAATTTTGCTTGCTTTTGTCGGCAGATTTTGAGATAATGTTTTTAAAAGATTTTATTCATAATGGGAATCTATGCGTTTTTAAAAATTTTGCACAGATTCCCATTATTAAGAAAAGCATAGCGCAAGTCGCCGGCAAAGTCAAGTCCTTTCCCATTACTTATGGGTGCGAATTTCCAGGAATCAAAAAAGGGGGTTAGTGGGGAGTCAGACCAAATATAGGTTACACTTCATCTTTAAATGAGAAACGCTGTCATTCTTTGTAGGGAATATGACTAGACAAACCGCTAATCTCGGACAAACAGGAATTTCCGTCAGTGCTTTGGGAATCGGGACTTGGGCATGGGGAGATAAACTATTCTGGAACTATGGCAAGGAATACGGAGCTAGTCAGGTAGAGGAGGCCTTTAAAGCGGCAGTAGAGGCAGGAATCACCTTTTTTGACACAGCCGAAGTCTATGGACTGGGGGAATCGGAACGACTCTTAGGAAAATTTACGCAAGAGACTGATATTCCCATCGATATTGCCAGCAAATTTGCCCCCGTACCGTGGCGATTGGGGGCGAATGCGGTTCATAATGCCATTAACGAGAGCTTAAACCGTCTAAAAACCGATAAAATGGCTCTTTATCAAGTACATTGGCCCTTCACCTTCCTAATTAGCCAAGAAACCCTAATGAATGCCCTAGGGGAAGAAGTAAAAAGCGGCCGGATTGGTTCCGTGGGTGTAAGTAATTATTCCGCCGAGCAAATGCGTCAAGCAAGCCAGATTTTGGCGAAAAAAGAGGTTCCCTTAGCGGTCAATCAGGTGCAGTATTCGCTTTTGTATCGCAAAATAGAAACTAAGGGAATTTTAGCCACGGCCAAGGAATTAGGTGTCACCATCCTCGCCTACAGCCCTCTCGCTCAAGGACTACTGACGGGTAAATATAGCCCAGAAAGCCAGAATTTGCCCGATGGAGCCAGAAAAGTTGACTCGCGGTTCAAAAAAGAAGGTTTGGAGAAAATAGCCCCAATTTTAAGGGTACTGCAAGAATTGGGCGAAAAATACCAAAAAACCCCCGCACAAGTCGCCCTCAATTGGTTAATCGCCCAAAGGGATGTAATTCCCATTCCGGGGGCAAAAACTGCGGCCCAAGCGAGGGAAAATGCCGGGGCGTTAGGATGGAGTTTAGAAGCGCAAGAGGTGACGCAATTAGAACAGATGAGCCGGCCTTGGCTGTAAAAATCAAAACTTTTGATTTTTGATCACCATTCTGGAAAAAGTCTCTAACTTTTTGGTGATCAAGATTAAAACAGGCTACAATCTTTGCATACTGCTGTACTACTTAAGAAAACTGGGGAGAAAATTAATGGCGACAATGACAAGTAATCCCGATCGAGATAAGGCCTTAGGTTTAGTCTTAAATCAAATCGAGCGCAACTTTGGCAAAGGTTCGATTATGCGTTTGGGAGACGCGACCCGGATGCGGGTAGAAACCGTGCCTAGTGGTGCTTTAACCCTAGATATGGCGTTGGGTGGCGGTTTACCAAAAGGCCGCATCGTCGAAATTTACGGGCCGGAAAGTTCTGGAAAAACCACTTTAGCCCTCCATGCGATCGCAGAAGTGCAGAAAGCTGGGGGAGTGGCGGCCTTTGTCGATGCGGAACACGCTTTAGATCCCACCTATTCGGAAGATTTAGGGGTAGATATCAATAATTTACTGGTGGCACAACCGGATACGGGGGAGGCTGCCTTAGAAATAGTTGACCAGTTAGTGCGTTCTTCGGCCGTGGATATCGTCGTCATCGACTCGGTGGCCGCTTTAGTGCCGAGGGCGGAAATTGAAGGGGAAATGGGGGATAATCAGGTGGGTTTGCAGGCCCGTTTGATGAGTAAAGCCCTGCGAAAAATTGCCGGTAATATTGGTAAATCCGGTTGTGTGGTGATTTTCCTCAACCAACTGCGGCAAAAAATCGGTGTCACCTACGGCAATCCTGAAGTGACCACCGGAGGAACGGCCTTAAAATTTTATGCCTCGGTGCGTTTAGATATCCGTCGCATTCAAACTTTGAAAAAAGGCACGGAAGGGGAATACGGAATTCGGGCTAAAGTTAAGGTGGCTAAAAATAAAGTCGCGCCTCCTTTCCGGATTGCTGAATTTGATATTATCTTCGGTAAAGGCATTTCCCAGGTGGGTTGTATGCTCGATATCGCCGAACAAACTAACGTAGTTACTCGTAAAGGGGCATGGTATAGCTATAATGGCGAAAATATTGCCCAGGGTCGCGATAATGCCGTTAAATATCTCGAAGAAAGGCCAGAAGTAGCGGCAGAAATTGAGAAGTTATTGCGGGATAAATTAGACATGGGTTCGGTTCCTTTACCCACGGAACCGGCCGATGAGGACGAGGAGGACGATCTGGAACCAGAAATCTAAAAGAAGACGGTTTTAAGTCTTGGTTATCCCCCTATTTTGGGGGATTTTTTAGCTTCAGAATCGATAGATTTAGCGGCTTCTAACCATGATTGTAAACCTTTTTTAGTCGGTGTTCCTTTAGGGGTAAAAGTCCATAGATCTCGTTTATGTTGGGGGCCGTAGCTGATATGAATTGGGCGATTAATTCCGTAAAAATAGAGAGAATCAAAGGGTAATTTTTGGGTTAAAATCCAATCTATTAGGCGATCGCTAGTTAAATCGATAATCCGAAAATCACAGGCTGCCCCCAATCGCTGACAATAATATTGACCTTTTTGATTAATTTCGTGAGCGCAATGTTGATCACGACTGGGATCGATTCTACCGTTTTTTAAGCCAGTGATTGGGTCTTTTTTTTGGAGAAATTTTCTCAGATCATTGGAACAAAATCCATAGGTTAATTGAAATTTTTCTCGACCAAAATTATCAATAATTGGATCGATAATAAAGTGAGCGAGATTTTGCCAAGCGGTTATCGTTGCGGGATTTTTTGGGTAGGGATCGATTTGTGATGCGTACTTTTGATAGGTTTGGGAACAGGTAGATAATTCTTCTAGGGTTAAATATTTACCAATTAACATAATCAGTTATCAGTTTTTAGCTAGATCCTATCACCCCATTTAGCTATTTTACCAAAGCTGCTTTTTTGCGACCATAATAAACAGCTATAAAAGCACTGACATACATCCATAAACTATAGACAATTGCGGGAATGGCTAGATCGGGATTCTTTAATAAACCGGCAGTGATAGCAATAGCTAAAGTGCCGCTTTGAATACCCACTTCGATGGCGATACAAATTCTTTGGGGAATAGTTAATTGAAATAAACGACCACTGAAAAAACCAATTAGGGAAGCAATCGTATTTAAAATGATCACTGCGATGCCAGTTTGAGCGATAAATAAAGGTAAACGTTGCCATTCTCTCAGGATTAATAAGAAGATAATAACCGCTAGAAAAATCACGGCTAAACGATTAGTTATCGGTTCGAGACTTGTCGCCAGTAAAGGAAAGTAATGGCGGATAGTCATACCCATAACCAGGGGTAAAACTATAATCAAAAATATCTGCGCCATAGTGGAACCAATGGGTAGGGAGATGGCGGCACTTTCTCCCATAAAATGCTGGAGAGTGAAACTAGCTAAAAAAGGTATTGTGAAAATGGTGATGATGCTGCTAAAAGCGGTTAAAGTAACAGAAAGAGCCACATCTCCCTTAGCTAAATAGGTTAAAACATTGGAGGAAGGACCGCCGGGGCAAATGGCGACAATCATTAAACCGACGGCAATTTCTGGCCGGAGAGGCAAAAGAGAAACAATAATAAAGCCGATGATCGGTAGAATAATAATTTGATTGACTAAACCGATCAGGACTGCTTTGGGATAACGGGTGATACGCTGAAAATCGGCGAGAATTAATCCTAATCCCATGCCTAACATTAAAACGCCTAGGGCAACGGGTAAGAGGATATTAGTAAAAAAGTTGGCTTGCATGGGATAAAAGCCGAGAAGATGCGCTTATTTTCCCATAAATTGACTAATTTATTCTTGTCCCTGGTTCCCGATTTTGCCGACTAAAAAACCCCCGGTGTGCAGGGGAGGTTAAATTGCAGGAGAAATCCAACCTTGGCGATTTTAGTCCAGTTCCCCTTGCCGATCCGGGATGATATTCTAGTCATACTTCAGTTGCTTGGTGGCAACCATGGGATCACAGCTAGGGAACTGCTGATGCGACTGCCACTTTTGACATCAGCAATGCCTAGGGAATTTTGCCGCAGGACTTCCATCAAGAATAACGAGGGAAAATTTTCCTTCTAAATCCCACAATCCTTGAATTCCCTACCGTTGATAAATTGCTAGGGTGACCAAGGTGGTAGATTTTTGGTGAACGATAGGTGAGTTTTTGCAGAGTTTTCCCTTCTCGATCGAGGGGCAGTTTTCTGTCATCTAAGTTGTGTGTAAACATAGCAACCCTCCAGATCTCTACAGTTCTATTGTACCTTTATTTCTGGTGCGAGTGCTGGGGACTGTAATAATGTGTATTGTTCGTCAGAGAAGACTCAACCTTTGTTTGTTTTAAATGCAACCCTCATCCTACAGTCTCTATCGATCGCTGGGATGTAGTATCAGTATGGTAATCCAAGCTCTCTCGCTCCGGAGTGAGAGAATAGTCATACTTAGTTTTTTTGTCCCGATCGAGAGTATTTTCTGAGATAGATCATTGCCGATCTGGGGATAAAAAACCGTAATTTCGCCCGATATAACCTTTTATTTGCCCCTATGACTGTCAAAATCGCTCTTAACCCCAATCAGATTCAAAATCTGGATCTATCATCTTTAGAGACTATTATTCAAGATTATCGGTCCCGATCAGCGATCGCCGAACTGGAACAAGCTCTACAATTAGAGATAGATTATCCTCGCGCAGAGGGTGATATGCGGGAATTATCGGAGATACCGGAAGTCAGGCTGTGGTTTCTGCGTTTAGATGCGGTTTATCCCTGGCTAATCTTTATTCTTGACCCAAAACAGGGAGAAATCGCCCGTTATGCTGCTATGTTAGTCCCCCATCAATTCCATCGCGGGGAAGGAATTCAATATAATCCCGAAGCTTTGGAGATTTTTGTGATGCAAAAACTCTTTATTTTGTCTGATTGGCTGAAAAGTCAGCAAATTCCTGCTTTATCTCGCTTAAAATTTTTCGCTCAACAGTTTGGTTACGATATCGACGAGGAATTTCTCTCTAGTCTCTAAAAGCCTCCTGCGCTGACTAGATAAGGTATGTTTAATATATGGCAAGCTACTGTCTCGCCCAATTTAGCGCCACCAATACCCCTATCAGAGAATCATGGATACAAAATCCTTTAAACGCACCCTACAGCAATCGGATAACTATAACCGCAAGGGATTCGGTCATAAAGAGGAAGTAATGGATGCGATGACCAATGAGTATCAAAGCGACCTGATCCAAAAAATTCGTGAAAATAATTATCGTTTAGAACGGGGTGACGTGACTATCTATCTCGCTCAAGCTTTTGGTTTTTGTTGGGGGGTAGAACGCGCTGTTGCTATGGCCTACGAAACTCGTCAACATTTTCCCCAGGAACGTATCTGGATTACTAACGAAATTATTCACAATCCCTCGGTTAATCAGCGTCTGCGCTCCATGGCCGTGGGTTTTATTCCGGTGGAAAATGGCCAAAAAGACTTTAGTGTGGTGGAATCGGGGGATGTGGTGATTTTACCCGCTTTTGGGGCCAGTGTCTCGGAAATGCAAATACTTAACGATAAGGGTTGCATGATTGTGGACACCACTTGTCCCTGGGTTTCTAAGGTGTGGAATTCCGTGGAAAAGCACAAAAAAAGCGACCACACTTCGATTATTCACGGCAAATATAATCACGAAGAAACGATCGCCACTAGCTCTTTTGCTGGCACTTATCTGATCGTTTTAAATTTGGCTCAAGCTAATTATGTCGCTAATTATATTCTCCACGGTGGCGATAAAAACGAGTTTTTAGAGAAGTTTAAAAATGCACATTCCCAGGGTTTCGATCCCGATCGCGATCTAGATTATATCGGTATTGCCAATCAAACCACGATGCTGAAAAGTGAAACGGAGGAAATTGGCAAACTCTTCGAGCATACTATGTTGAGAAAGTACGGGCCGATCGATTTTAAAGATCATTTCATGAGTTTTAATACCATCTGTGATGCCACTCAAGAGCGTCAAGATGCCATGTTTGAACTGGTGAAAGAACCGCTTTCTTTAATGGTGGTAATTGGCGGTTATAATTCCTCTAATACCACTCACCTACAGGAAATAGCGATCGAGCGTGCCATTCCCTCCTATCATATCGATAGTGCCGAGCGCATTCTCCCCGGTAATCGCATCGAACATAAACCTTTAGGGGACGATTTAATTATCACCGATAACTGGTTAAATGAGGGAAAAATTGTCGTCGGAGTGACTTCTGGCGCTTCCACTCCTGATAAGGTGGTAGAAGAGGTAATCGAGAAAATTTTTGCGCTCAAATCTTCTTTAGTCCCCGGTTAATTAGCCTAGGTGTGTTAGCCTTTGGCAACGGCTGCATCTCAATTTTAAAGAAATATCTATTGCTCACCATCAGTTATTTTTATCCGTGGGATTGCTGACAAACTGACGTTTGGGTTTACCATTATCAGTAGAACCGTTCGGCTCTTCTCGTTTCTGTCTGGAGAGCCAATATTTTCCTAAAAACGGCGGGTTTTATCGATTCCGTAGATAATTCCCGTCACCACGGAAGAGAGAATTAATAACAAAATTAATCCTCCGGGTAAAAAAGATAATATTCCCATGCCGCGCAATATATAAACTAACACGGTCACTAATAGGAAACAGAAAAAAAGAGACTTTAAATAACTAGAGCGCATTTACTTAGATTAACAGTTCCTCTTGAGTTAAGTTTAACTTTTCGGCAATCATTGCCAGGATTTTTTCTTCCCTTTTTCCGTTACTGATAGATTCCAGTAACCGGCAATTGAGAATAATTTTTTCCCCGTTGGATAAGGTTAAAATAATCCGTCGGTAATTAGACCCCAAAAAGCCTTTGTACTCTTCTACTTTTGCCTCAACAATTCTCTCTAGAAGATATTCACTTTCACTTCTAAAAATTAAATGTTGTCGCTTACGGGTTAGGGTAGCGGTACCCTGATTAAAGACATAACTCTCCCGATAGCTGGCATCATAAAGTAACAATAGACCAGACAATAAGCATAACATACCCCAAAGATAATAGGGATAATTATGGTGGTGTTCTAGCAGTGCTGACAAGGTATCTAGGGGACTTTTGGCAATAATTTCCTGAGTTTGATATCTATTCACAAAACTCTCAAATCGAGTTTTAAAATCACTAGCCGACTGCACATCCCGAAAATTCTCGATGTAGAGATGGTTATTTCTCCCGACCAATAAAACCGTGTTATTAACAGTTTTTTCCTGCTCAACACTGATAAAAACTTCTTGATAGACAGCCGTAGCTTTAATGTGAGTCAAAGAAAAATTTTCCCGACTAGAAACAGGAAAATTATACTCTTGGACATATTGACAATCTATCCTTTTTGTACTTAACCTAATGCAGTCGAGATAAGCGCGCTGGAAAGAAACCACATAAGCTAAAAAGAGCAAGGGAACCCCAGCCAGAAAAAAACCCAGAAAAGGACGATATTTAGGAGCCTTATTCTCTAACAAGAGTGTAGTCAGCGTTTTTTGCTTAACTCGCATGGGAAACCCTACAGGTACTTTGTTCTAATTGTACTACAGCTTTTTTCAGCATCCTTCTCAGGATCGATTTATTTAATCTGCTGACGGGGAAAATTGTAATGATTATTCACGAAAATCTGACATCAGTCTCTAGACTGGCTCTATCTTGACCTTTTTTATCTGGATTTGGCACGGTAAAACCCTGTTTATCGAGTTTTTGTAAAGCTTTGGCGGTTTTTTGTTTATTGTTTGCATTTAAAGTAAACGTATAAACAAAGCTGTTTTTATAAGTTTTTATCAATTTCAGAAACTCTATAAGCTCTAAAAAATTATTTATCTAATTTTTACGCTTTAAATCTCACTATAGCTATAGCAGATAAAAATTGAGCCTCTTTCCAAGGAGTGGGTAGATGGTTAATAATGGCGATCAAAGCACTGATAAACAAACTCACCATTCAAGCGCAAATTTAGGAGAACTTCCATGCCTTTAACACTCGCAGTCTACGGAAAAGGTGGCATCGGTAAATCGACAACAAGCTGTAATATTTCGGCTGCTTTAGCCAAAAGAGGCAAAAAAGTCCTACAAATAGGCTGTGACCCCAAGCATGATAGCACCTTCACCCTGACAGGCTTTCTGATTCCCACAATCATCGATACCCTACAAGAAAAAGATTTTCACTACGAAGACATCTGGCCCGAAGACGTTATCTATGAAGGTTACGGTGGAGTCAAATGCGTAGAAGCGGGGGGACCCCCGGCCGGTGCTGGTTGTGGCGGTTACGTCGTCGGGGAAACGGTGAAATTATTAAAAGAATTGAACGCTTTTGATGAATTTGACGTGATTTTGTTCGATGTTTTGGGGGATGTGGTCTGTGGAGGATTTGCCGCACCCTTAAATTACGCCGATTACTGCATAATTGTCACAGATAACGGCTTTGACGCTCTTTTTGCCGCCAATCGCATCGCCGCTTCCGTCCGCGAAAAAGCGCGCACCCATCCCCTGCGACTAGCCGGATTAATTGGTAATCGCACCTCAAAACGCGATTTAATTAATAAATATGTAGATCATGTTCCCATGCCAGTGTTAGAAGTTTTACCCTTAATTGAAGATATTCGCGTCTCCAGAGTTAAAGGTCAAACTCTCTTTGAAATGGCCGACAAGGATCCGATGTTAAGTTATGTTTGTGACTATTATCTCAACATTGCCGATCAGATTTTAGCCAAACCAGAAGGAGTTATTCCCAAAGAATCTGCCGACCGGGAATTATTCACTTTATTATCGGATTTCTATCTTAATGCCGATAAACCCAAAGTTAACGCCGAGGCGGAATTAGATCTAATGATGGTTTAGATTATTTTGTCGGGTGGGTTAGGGACAGCGTAACCCACCAAAACCCACCAATAACCACCAATAAACTCTTTTTCTGGGTGGGTTACAGTGAATAATTAACTTATTAGTTAATAGCCTAACTTATCGTCACCTAACCCACCCTACCCACGAATTTTATCGAGGACTCGATGATGATAATTTTTCCCTCTCATTGGGAATTCTAATAGAGAGAACATTATTATTCAGTCAAGGGGACAAAATGAGCAACTTTGAGGAATTAAAAGCAGCACTTAAAGATAAATGGTTGGATTACTACCAAATTAATCAAGCTTGGATTAAGGTTTTTAAGACTGCTACTAATTCTTGGATAAACACTCCTGATGGGGGAAAACGTCCTTCTTCTCATCTAATTCTGGGAGTAGCTACTGCTTTAGAAACACAATTATTTATGTGGATGAGTCCTTTTTGTGTTCTCAGCAACGATAGTAATAAACTTGTCGATGCTTTAGGTTTAAATTTTGGCCCTGAGATAGAACTCGAAAAACGAGAAGAAGAAAGAGCAAAAATCCAAGAAGCTGAAGCCATTCCTTTACTGCCTGAAACCAATCCACATACTGAATACCTAAACCAATTCCGCAATTAAGGAGAACCTAAAAACATGACTGCCACTCAAGAACCGAGCGCTTTACAATTTGATTGTGAAACTGGCAACTATCACACCTTTTGTCCAATTAGCTGTGTTGCTTGGTTATACCAAAAAATCGAAGATAGTTTCTTCCTTGTTATCGGCACAAAAACCTGTGGTTACTTCCTGCAAAATGCTATGGGTGTTATGATTTTCGCCGAACCGCGTTATGCTATGGCCGAATTAGAAGAAGGGGATATTTCCGCTCAACTAAAAGACTACGAAGAACTAAAACGCCTCTGCTTACAAATTAAACGAGATAGAAACCCTAGCGTTATCGTTTTTATCGGTACTTGTACCACCGAAATCATCAAAATGGACTTAGAAGGATTAGCACCGAAACTAGAGTCAGAAATCGGTATTCCTATCGTGACAGCACGCGCTAATGGTTTAGATTATGCCTTTACCCAAGGAGAAGATACCGTCCTCGCTTCTATGGTGCATAAATGTCCCGAAAAAGTTAAGCATGAAGATGAAAAAGAAGAACGGAATGCCATCCAGAAACTCTTAACTTTTGGACGTAAAAAAGAAGAAATTAAACAGGAAGAATCGGAATATAAAGACCATCATCCTTTAGTTTTATTTGGTTCTGTTCCCGACCCAATTGTGACTAATTTAACCCTAGAATTAAAAAAACAAGGAATTAAAATAGATGGTTGGTTGCCGGCCAAACGTTTTACTGAATTACCGGTAATTGAAGAAGGTTATTATGTCGCTGGTGTCAATCCTTTTCTATCACGAACTGCCACCACTTTAATGCGTCGTCGTAAGTGTAAATTAATTGGCGCACCCTTTCCCATCGGTCCGGATGGAACCCGCGCTTGGATAGAAAAAATCTGTTCGGTTTTGGGAGTACAACCCCAGGGATTAGAAGAAAGAGAGGCAAAAATTTGGGAAAGTTTAGAGGATTATCTGCAACTTGTGCGCGGTAAATCGGTCTTCTTTATGGGGGATAATTTACTAGAAATTTCTCTGGCACGTTTCCTAATTCGCTGTGGGATGACTTGTGATGAAATCGGTATTCCCTACATGGATAAACGCTACCAAGCGGCCGAATTAGCATTACTAGAAAAAACCTGTAATGATATGGGTGTTCCCATCCCGAAAATTATCGAAAAACCTGATAACTACAATCAGATTCAGCGCATTTACGAGTTAAAACCTGATTTAGTGATTACAGGAATGGCCCATGCAAATCCCTTAGAAGCGCGGGGAATTAACACTAAATGGTCGGTAGAATTTACTTTTGCTCAAATTCATGGTTTTACCAATGCGCGAGATATTTTAGAGTTAGCTACTCGTCCCCTGCGTCGCAACAATAACCTCAAGGAATTGGGTTGGGATAAGTTAGTTAAAGAGTCAGCAAAAGTGTAAATTTGTTTTCAAAAGGCTACAATCATCAGGTAAGGAAAATCAATTCCTTACCTTTTTTCAGTATTTAGTTCACTTCAATGTCCAATAACTTATCTCACCAAAAACCCTATCATCTCAACTTTAGCCTTGAGGATTTAGGCACAGTAAAACCGACTATCACCCTATTATCGGGGGAACCAGAACGCTCGCGCTATATTGCTGAAACTTATTTACAAAATGCACGTTTACTATCGGATTATCGCGGATTAAATAGTTATCTTGGCTATCTAGATAATTCTACCCCAATTCTTCTGGCTACCAGTGGCATGGGTGCGCCATCTTTGAGTATTGTGGTTAATGAATTAATACAGGTGGGAATTAAAACTATTATTCGTATTGGTACTTGTGGCGCAATTCAAAATAGAATAAAAATTGGTGATATTATTATCTCGCAAGCGGCTTTATGTAGGCAAGGTGCAGCTAATGATATTGCTCCTCCGGAATATCCCGCAGTGGCGGATCCTTTTTTGACAGTTGCTCTAGTCAAATCGGCTCAATTTTTGGGAGTAAATTATCATTTAGGTATTACCGCTTCTGTGGATAGTTTTTATGAAGGACAGGAAAGAATTGTGTCTTCTGCTAACCCTTATCTTCAGCGCCATTTAGAGGGAATTACGGAAGAATATCGACGTTTAAATATTCTCAATTATGAAATGGAAGCGGGAACTTTATTTAAAATGGCGGGGGTTTATGGATTTACTGCCGCTTGTATTTGTGCTGTGATTGCCGAAAGAAACAAAGAGGAAGGGATTAGTTTAGAAAGCAAACAACAAGCCATCGAAAAAGCGATTCAGGTGGCAATATTGACCGTTAGCAACCTCTCCCTATCCTCAATTGATTAACTTTCATAAATCATCTTCATTAAGACTTCCTCTTTTTCCTGACTTTGGGGATAACAGGAGATAAGTTTAGCGCGTAATTCCTGAATTGATTTAATCACATTATCTGCTAATTCTTGGTCGCCATTGCGCCAGCCAAGGGGTGCTAGATGGGTGCGATTGGCTAAGGGAACTACTGGTTTTAAGAGTTGTTGACTTAGTTCTTTAATGAACCAAGCTACTGTATCTTTAGCCTGTAGATCCTTAGCAAAGGCGATAATTTCCAAGAGTCGAAATAGGTTACTATTGCTAATTAAACAACGGGTTTCCTGCACGTTTGGCTGTACGTCTAAACCCAAACTTTGCACTAATTTAGCTAGGGCAGCTATGGGAATTGCGCTATCTATGCCAGCAATTACAGGAGCCAGTAAAAGCGAGGGTTGATTTTTCAGAGATACGGCATGGATATCAGTATTATTCAGCGATTTTTGGATATCTTCGGCTTGATTTTTGCCGACACAACCACTCAAAACCTGTTCTAGTTCTGTGTTTTCCACATCACTTAAAACCTCTAAAAGGGAGATATATTTACACCCTAAACTATGGCCCATCCAAAAATAATTAGGATTACCAGCAGTGGGATCTTCTAAATACAACTCAAGGTTATCTTCATAGCCCAAAAACTTAGCTTCTTCATAAATAGCCTTTCTCAATCCAATCAAATCTTTGACCATTTCTATGGAAACATTCCAATGACGAAAAGTAAAACGATAGGGAATAGCAATAATAGTATAGCCCCGTTCAAACACTTGTTTGAGTAGATAACGATAGAACAGATTGGGAAAAGTGCCGAAGAAAGCACCACCGATAAAATAGACAACCCCAATCGGTTTAGGATTGATAGCAACCCAGTGAAATTGCAGGGGAATAAACTTAAATTCTGATGTCATTGTTTTTCGGTATGTAATTGTTAATTTGGCGATTAGGGAAACAATCTTATAATGATTAAAAATCTCGGCGGCCAAAATAATTGATCGCCTTGTCTAATTAGGGTACATTAATTGGCTCAAAAAAGTTTATTTTGTTGCGAATATGTAATAATTTTTGACAAAAGTAAATTCTCACCCCAAAAAATTCGCTTATTCTTAGTCTTCTAAGCTAATCTTGACCGGATTAACTTGTCATCGGTAAAGTCAAAACCGTTAGCGACGAGACGATTATAAAGTCGCGGACAACCTAAAGCTAGGGATTTTCCTCACGGCATTTCGTGGGATTAGGAGCTAATAAGGTGAGATAATGGGAAAAAATTGGTTTTAGCTTTAAGGATGGTATTATGTCAGACACAACGCAGTTAACATCAGAAGAAATTGCTCAGTACCGTGTTGAATTAGCGGATAATACTGACGCTTTAGCCGCGCTTGATGTTATTGAAGAATGTGAAGGAAACTTACAAGACGCAATCATTTTAATGAGAATGCGCGAAACTGGAACAGAACCAGATAAAAGCTTAGATTTAGATGAATTAGCGACAAAATGTCGTCCTTTTATTTGTTCAGCCAAAACTAAAAAAGTCTTTAAACTGATTGGAATTGTCGCAGGATGTTTACAGTTTCCCGTTACTTTAGTTGTTCCCGTCGTTTTGTTTGTTGTCGAAGATATTGGTTTAGATGCTTTTTGTAAGGAGACAGATTAAAATCCTGTAGCAATAAAACCCGCCCAATAATAGGGATTTTTAAAGGGATAGGGTTGACGTTGACGAATTTGTTTCAGAGACTCGTTAAAAATTGGGCGTTTTCCTCCTCCCAGTTGATTGATGATTTTATCTATAGCGGTAAGCGCTTGAGTGAGATACAGACCAAGCCTTGCCTAGCATGGTTTATAGCTCGTGACACTGTACTTCATACGACTGCACACCGCTATAATTGGAGTTGAAATCTTTCTAATTCTTGTTCAAATTGGTCAAGGGTTAAGGTTTGTAGCCATTTTTGAGCATTTTTAAGACTAAATGCAATTTCACCTTTTTTGGGATTTTTGGGTAAAGTTTCATAAAATTTGATCAGTAAAAATGCAGTTGATAAATCATTTACTTTCCACAAACTACTAACAACGCTAGGACTACCTGCAAATAGAAAACCACTCGGTAAACCGATATATTCATCACTAATAGAATTAAGATCAATTAAACCAGTTTCGCAAGCAGAAAGCATGACAAGACGACAGTTTTTAAAATTCAGTTCAAAGATTTCTCCTAATCTTAAATAACCATCTTCTTGATCTGTTTTTTCTTTGGTAAGAATTAAAGCAGATTCTAGGGGTTTATTAGGGTTAAATGTACCATGACAAGAAAAATGAATACAGTTAGCTAAGGGGAAGTTTTGATGAGTTTTGATGGCGATTTCAGTAGCGTTTTGTTTGGCTAAAATATCACTTTGAACAAACAAACTTTTAATGATTTCTACTTCTAAATCCGTAAAGAGTAGATTATTTTGGGGGTTTTGAATAGCAAAAAGAGAGTTTAAATCGTTTAACTGACGTTGTTGAGTAATTTTAAATAATTGACAACTAGGGGCATATTGAACATCATATTTATCTTGTAATATTTGATTGTCATTAATAGGTAAAGCATGAAGGGGTAAAATATGCAGAAATAAGTAAGGAATAATAATTAAGCGTTTACAAGTATTTGGAATAAGTGTCAGAATATCATTAATATGTAGGGTATCTGAGAAGGTTTGCAAGAGGTCAGAAAGTTGATTTATCCATTCTTGATGGCCATTTTGGGAGTAGTAAAGCTGTAGATAATTATTAATTAAATCAGTTAATTTATCTCGATCATCTTCTGAAGATTCCCAAAGGTTAATATTTCCATCAGCAGATACAACAAAAGCGAGTATTTTCTCACTTGTGATATACCATTGCAAAAGACAAGTTTTAGCATCGGTTAAAGATAGAATGTCTTGAAAGGGAATAGGCTTAACCGTTTGAGTTAAGATAAAATCCTCATCTATTTTTGTTATTTCACGGGCAATAAATTGATTTAATTCTTGTTTTAAATGATTGAGGTGAGTATAGTCAGGTAAGATAGCTTGTCTTTGTTGATCTAGGGTTAAAATTACTCCCCTATTGCGGGTTTGTTCTTGGATGGCTAACTGTTGTTCTTCCCCAATAATGGCACGACGGAGGCGATCTAATTCAGTTTTAATAGTTTGGGAGATATTACCTTTAGGATAGATATCTCGGTCGGTAAGTAATTGGACTAGATAGCGGGTTTTGCTACGTTCAACGTATTCTAAAGCGCGATCTTTTTGATTGAGGTTGAGATAGGATTGAACAATGCCATGATAAACATCCATTGCATCGGAGAGGATTTCTTGTTGTCGTTGGGGGGTTAAGGCTTGGAGTCGGATATTTTCTACTGCTTCGATCGCTAAGTTGTAGCCTTTGATGGCGGTTTTCCAGTCTTTGATCAGGTTAGCAGTATTTCCTAAGTTTCGTCCTGTTCGTAAACAGTCTATAGGAAAAGCAGTGGGGGTAAATACTTCTAAAGACAAGTTATAAGCTGCAATAGCTAACTCTAGATTAGCTGCCCTTTCCCCAAGAATGCGATCGCTATAAGCAGTTCCCAGATTATTTTGTGACCCTGCCCAATCTTCAGGAAAATCTTCACGGGTATATACATCCAAAGACAGGTTATAAGCTGCAATAGCTAACTCTAGATTATCTGCCCTTTCCCCAAGAATGCGATCGCTATAAGCAGCACCCAAATTATTTTGTGTTCTTGCCCAATCTTCAGGAAAGGCATTACAGGTATATACTTCTAAAGACAGGTTATAAGCCGCAATAGCTAACTCTAGATTATCTGCTTTTTCCTTTTTGATACGATCATAATAAGCAGCACCCAGATTACTTTGTGTTCTTGCCCAATCTTCAGGAAAGGCATCACGGGTATATACTTCTAATGACTGATTTAAAGCTGCGATCGCTAACTCTGGATTATCAGCCTTTTCCCCTTTGATGCGGTATCTATAAGCAGCACCCAGATTATTTTGTGTCATTGCCCAATCTTCAGGAAAAGCATCATGGGTATATACTTCTAATGACAGATTATAAGATTCAATGGCTAACTCTAGATTATCAGCCCTTTCCCCTCTGATGTGAGTTTGATAAGCACCCCCCAGATTATTTTGTGTCATTGCCCATTGTTCAGGAAAGGCTTCACGAGTATAGATTTCTAAAGACAGATTATAAGCCGCTATAGCTAACTCTAGATTATCAGCCCGTTCCTCTTTGATGCGATTTCTATAGGCTATCCCCAAATTATTTTGTGTCATTGCCCAATCTTCAGAAAAAGCATCACGGGTATATACTTCTAAAGACAGATTATAAGCGGTGATCGCTAACTCTAAATTATTAGCCCTTTCCCCTCTGATACGATTTCTATACGCTTCTCCCAGATTGTTTTGTGTACTCGCCCATTCATAAGGAAAGGCTTCACGGGTACGGACTTCTAAAGACTGGTTTAAAGAAGCAATCGCTAACTCTAGATTATCGGATCTTTCTCTTCTGATGCGATCTCCATAAGCTATTCCCAGATTGTTTTGTGTACTCGCCCATTCATAAGAAAAGGCTTCACGAGTTAATACTTCTAAAGATAGGTTATAAGCCGCTATCGCTAACTCTAGATTATCGGCTCTTTCCCCTTTGATGCGATCTCTATAAACAGTACCAAGATTATTTTGTGCCGTTGCCCATTCATAAGGAAAGGCTTCACGGGTACGGACTTCTAAAGACTGGTTTAAAGAAATGATCGCTAACTCTAGATTATCTGCCTTTTCCCCTCTGATGCGATCTCCATAAGCTATTCCCAGATTGTTTTGTGTACTCGCCCATTCATAAGGAAAGGCTTCACGATTATATACTTCAAAAAGGGTCTGATAGCCTGTAATGGCAATTTCCAGATTATTAGCCCGACTTCCCAAGGGAAAATCTCGAATTTGATTACATAAATTTCCAATTACTATGGCATCTTGAAGTTTATTACGTAAATTTTCAATAAGTCCCACAATATCTGCCACATCTTCGATATTCCTTTTAGAAAAACATTTTCTAGCGAATTGTTGCAACAGTTGGGCAAAAGTATCATCTAACAGATGTTGACAGCGTTGTAGGATAGGATAAACCACCGCAGGATCATTACTCTCATATTCTGCTCGTAATACTTCTAATAAAAACCCCTGATATTCCTCTATACTTTTCGCTTGAGGGTTGAGAAACTGCCCCAACTGTTGCGCCATATTCCGTAACCAAGCAGCAGGATTATTATTTCCTTGTTGTTCTAACCCTGTTGCATAGTTTTCCATCTCCTGCAAAAATTGGGGATCAATCAATTCCTGATTTGCTTGCAGAATATTATTGAGTTCCTCATCATCAGTACAAGTGAGCAACTGTTGAATTAAATTAACATAAGCTTGGGCGCGTTGTTCATTCATTGTCTGTACTGTGATTAGAATGATTGAATGAGGGACTATGATGTTTTTTGGCGGATGACTCTATGATAGGATGAGTCCCCTTGATATAGGGCGATTATGACACAGAATGCTATAGAGGATATTAACTATAAACGCTCAAACTCATCAACCCTTAATCCCGCTTGCCTTAAAATACTGCTAATTGTACCGATTGTTACCTCCTTATAACAGGGAACAATCGTTGTCATTTTTCCTTCGGGAGTATCCTTGGCAAACTTAACATGACTCCCCTTTTGACTAACAACTTCAAACCCTGCCGCTTCCAACTTGCGTTTAATCTCACGATAAGATAAAGGCTTAAGCGGCATTGATTTCTACCTCTATCTTCTGTAATCGGGGAATAACTGTTGCACAAGGCGGTTCAAAATGTAATTCTAAAGCCTCTTGCAGATTGTTTAACGCCTCGGTTTCTGTTTCCCCTTGACTAGCAACATCAACCTCTAAACATTGGGCAACAAACCAATTATCTTCTTGAAAAATTCTCGCTGTAAGTACCTGTCTCATTTTCACTTTCCTGATTGAGCTTTCCATGATTATAGGTCAGGCTAGAATGACAGTCAATTAAATAATCATATAGATCATGCTTTAGACTTCTACATAACAAGATTCTATACCTTATATCCCGTAATAAAGCCGCAGGATTATTATTTCCTTGTTCTTCTAACCCTGTTGCATAGTTTTCCATCACCTGCAAAAATTCGGGATCAATCAATTCCTGATTAGCTTGTAGAATATTATTGAGTTCCTCATCATCAGCACAAGTGAGCAACTGTTGAATTAAATTAACATAAGCTTGGGCGCGTTGTTCATTCATTGTCTGTACTGTGATTGATGTGATTGTGTGATAGACTGTGATTTTTTTTTCGAGAGAATCACCATATAATATAATTGGATACAATAAATATTCGTGATTGTCAAGGGGGATCGCTGCCAAATTTGTTTGATATATTGCAAGGTTCTGCCTTAGAACATATCAAACAAATTACTTTTCTGCACAAATAACTGTCATTACAGCAACTTCTTTATCCAATTGATCTCCTATTTCATCTTCAACAACGTCCAGATCGTAATCCATTTGTAATCCTAGCCAAAATCGCGGTGACATATCAAAATAACGAGCTAACCGAAGAGCTATATCCGCTGTGATAGGCCGCTTTCCATGAACGATTTCGTTAATACATTGTTCGGGAACTCCAAGAGCCAGAGCTATTTGATTCTGACTAAGGTTCATTGGCTTTATAAATTCCTCTAAAAGAACCTCACCGGGATGAATTGGCATTAGTTTATCGAAAATTTGGGTTAAAACCCCGTCGTTTTACGACGGCTTTAAGCTACAATGGAAAAAGCGATAACCAAGCTAAAAACTGAACCTTGACAACAGATAGTAGGGGGTTTCGTTCAGAAAAGACTTCAAATTCGGCCTTGAACGAGTAAAACTTTCTAGGAAATAAGGTTGAACATGAGATTTTTTCGACTTGTTCAAAGTGGCCGTCCGGCATTCGGACACTCAAAATGGACGGGTCGAAAGTGTCAGACTTAAGCAATTAAGCGTTTTTCGCTATCTGCGTCAACCCCATTGACGCGACCACCCTAAAAAAGTGGCGTGGTGAGGAATCGCCGTCCGTTTTACGGCGGCGAGGATGTCAACTTCATTCATTATTTTACCTCAATGATAATCAACGATTTCTACGTCTAGAGCATCACCGTCTTGCCAGACAAAGCAAATTCGCCATTGATCGTTAACCCGAATGCTATATTGACCTTCCCTGTCACCAACCAGACGTTCCCTTCAGGTTCTACCTGAATAATACTTTTGGTTCATGTGTCCTCTTTATTCGCGATCGCTACTAATCCGGCGATCAAACGGCTTGCAACATGAATTCAACCTTGATCGCTTCAAACGGGAACTCTACGCTCCCATCTGCTACACGGCTCAGAATACCGACATTTAAAAGTGCCGTAATATCTCCATGTACTGCTTTAACATCCCGATGTACTCGCCTCGCCGCCTCACGGATAGAAATGGGGCCAGCACCGCACATAGCTTTGAGGAGTTCCCACCGCTTGGCAGTCAGAACTTTCCAGAGAAGTTCGGGGGTAGCAAAACTGATACGAACTTCTTTTTCTGCTCGACCAGTTTTCATCGCTTGAACGGCATCGGCAAGGGTGTCAGTCAAGGAGCGAACTTCAAGAACGACCGTGTTCATAATTCCACCTCAAAATGTCAGAGTTGAAGTCGGCCATCAATTGGTCTGGCGAAGAGAAAGCATAAAGAGACTCCACACCATCGAAATGACGGTGATCGCCTTTACCGCGTTCGTTATCATATCGCAACACACATTTGCCGTTGACTATGTAAGCGAGACGATATTTGTAAGGATGCTCCGATGGCAGAACTGGTTGGGGAACACGCCAGACAGTGACTTCTGCGAATGCGTCTGGGGCCAAGATGACGCGACGACGAATGAGCGCGGTAGCCTTCATGTTGGATATACTAACAACACCTTAGCCTGTTGTCAATGTCCCCAACAGTTAAAAACGCCTTATATTCTTCTATATTTCTGGCTTGAGGATTGAGATATTGCTCAAAGTTTTGTGTTAAATCAATCTGCATGGTTATTATTGTATCCTTGTTGTTCTAACCATGTTGCATAGTTTTCCATCTCCTGCAAAAAATCGGGATCAATCAATTCCTGATTAGCTTGCAGAATATTATTCAGTTCCTCACCATCAGTACAAGTGAGCAACTGTTCAATTAAATTAATATATGCTTGGGGGCGTTTTTCGTCCATAACCTTAATCCGATGCTTTTACAAAAGTTTTTTAAATTCTTCAATAGACATTCCAGCACCTTTAATAATTGTTCCCATTGTATAAGCATTAATTGGATTAGCTCTGGGAATTGTTAAGATATGCTCTCCATCAGTCATTGTAATATGTTTACCCTGTCGAACAATCCTAAATCCTGCTTTTTCAAAGGCTTTAATGGCTCGTTGATGATTAATTCCGGGAAGACTAGGCATGATTTAATTCAACTTCCACATAACAAGATTCTACACCTTGATTCAATTCCTCGGCAACTTCTAAATAAGACACAATAGCATCTTGAATATTATTGAGAGCTTCTTCTTTTGTTGTACCTTGAGAAGCACAGCCGGGTAAACCAGGACACCAAACAGCATATCCTTCTTCTGTTTGCTTAAGACTGACTTTATACTGCATATTTTTATAATAATAATCGTTGTCAGTTATTATAGCACGGCCATCATTAATCTCTGCTTCTGCTTGTAATACTTCTAATAAAAACCCCTGATATTCCTCTATAGTTCCCGCTTGAGGGTTGAGATATGTCCCCAACTGTTGCGCCATATTCCGTAACCAAGCAACAGGATTATTATTTCCTTGTTCTTCTAACCCTGTTGCATAGTTTTCCATCACCTGCAAAAATTCGGGGTCAATCAATTCCTGATTTGCTTGCAGAATATTATTGAGTTCCTCATCATCAGTACAAGCAAGCAACTGTTCAATTAAATTAACATAAGCTTGGGTGCGTTGTTCATTCATCGTCTTAACTATGATTTTTGTGATTATGTGAGGGACTGTGATTTTTTTCGAGAGAGCGACCCCATGATGTGATCTAATACAATAAATAGTCGTGATTGTCGAAAGATAACCTAATCATAGTCTATCATTCAATCATTCTAAATCATAGTTTAGACATTGAATTGTCAAAAACAACCCAATCATAGTCCATCATTCAATCATTATAATCATAGTTTTGACATTGAATTATCAAAGACAATCTAATCAAAATTCTCACTTCATCATCTAAATCCTAGCCATGACTTTTATTAATCCCCAATACCCTGAAAGTGAACTAACAGGTAAAATTATTGGTTGTGCAATGGAAGTTCACCGTATCTTAGGAAATGGTTTTCAAGAAGTAATTTATCAACGTGCTTTGGCAAAAGAAATGAACCTACAGGGATTATCTTTTTCGAGAGAACACGAAATGCCGATCTTTTATAAAGATGATCAAATAGGTACAAGACGAGTTGACTTTTTTGTTGAAGGTAAAGTGATGGTAGAATTAAAAGCCGTTATTCAACTTGAAGATGTTCACTTAGCACAAGCTATCAATTATCTCGAAGCTTATGGGTTAGATATTGGATTATTGCTTAATTTTGGAAATATCAGTTTACAGTTTAAAAGAGTTCACAAGCCTAAAAGAAAACCTAACTATAACTAGAAATAATTGAAGTGTATAAAACTTAAAATCCTAGTCCATCAAACAATCATAAAAATCATAGTTTAGACGTTTTTACAAAGCATTTTTGGGGCGACGGTTCCAGAATTCGGGCTAGTCAAGGACTAAACCCGAACTTGACCGAGTTTTTTAATCCTCTAAACTAATCTTGACCGGATTAACTTTCCAAATCTCTTGACAATATTCCCAGATTGTGCGATCGCTAGAGAATTTGGCCATACGAACCGAGTTGAGAATCGACATCCGCGTCCACTTGTCCCGATCGCGATAAGCTTCACTTACCTGTTCCTGACAATCAGCGTAGGATTGATAATCAGCTAAAAGCATATACTGGTCATCGTAGAGGAGAGAATCGACGATCGGCCCGAATAATTCCGTGTCACCATGGCTAAAATAACCACTCTTGATCCGATCGATCACTCCCTTCAATTCGCGATTATTTTTGTAATAGCTCATCGGTTCATAACCGTGGGCCTTCTTAGCATAAACTTCTCCTGCTGTCAAGCCAAAAAGGAAGAAATTTTCTGCTCCTGCTTCCTCGCGAATTTCGATATTAGCACCGTCCAGAGTCCCGATGGTGAGGGAGCCATTCATGGCAAACTTCATGTTACCGGTTCCGGAAGCTTCCTTACCCGCCGTGGAAATCTGTTCGGACAGATCCGCCGCCGGATAGATGCGTTGACCCAAAGAAACGTTAAAGTTAGGCAGGAAAACCACTTTTAAACGACCTCTGACATCAGGATCCTTATTCACAATTTCAGCCACAGCATTAGTTAACTTAATAATTAACTTCGCCATAAAGTAACCGGGGGCTGCCTTACCACCAAAGATAAAAGTGCGCGGCACGATATCGATCTGAGGGTTCTGTTTAATGCGATTATAAAGGGCGATAATGTGCAGAACTGCCAGATGTTGGCGTTTGTATTCGTGAATCCGTTTTACCTGCACATCGAAAATCGAATTAACATCCACCTCGATATTGCGGGTTTTCAGCATATAAGCCGCTAAATCGGCCTTATTCGCCTGTTTAATTTCATACCAACGCTGACGGAATTCAGGATCATCAAGGTATTGTTCCAGTTTTCGCAATTCCTTCAGGTCTTTTAACCAATCATCGCCGATTTTTTCGGTAAATAGTGCCGATAATTGGGGATTGCTCAATAAAATCCACCGGCGCGGGGTGACACCATTGGTTTTATTGTAGAATTTTTCTGGCCAGAGCATGGCAAACTCTTTCAGGGTGTCTTTTTGCAGTAACTCCGTGTGTAAGGCAGCGACTCCGTTAATCGAGTGACTACCCACACAGGCTAAATTAGCCATGCGAATTTGTTTATTACCCCAACCAGCTTCTTCAACTATCGACAATTTGCCCAATAACTCCTCGTTATCGGGAAACCAAGTCCGCACATCCTCAAGGAAAAAGTGATTGATCAGATAGATAATTTCTAGATGTCGGGGCAGCAGTTTGCCAAGTAAATCCGCCGACCAACGTTCCAGGGCTTCCGGCAATAGGGTATGATTGGTATAGGCGAAGGTTTTTTGGGTAATTGCCCAAGCTTTTGACCATTCTAAGCCGTTTTCATCCACTAACAAACGCATTAACTCGGCGATCGCAATGGCGGGGTGAGTGTCGTTCAGTTGAATAGCGGCGGTTTCGTGGAAATTTTGCAGATTTTTGTGGCTTTTTAGGTGAATGCGAATTAAATCTTGCAGGGAAGCGGCCACAAAAAAGTATTGTTGGGCGAGACGTAATTCGCGACCGGCGGGGGTGTTATCGTTGGGATAAAGGACTTTAGAAATGGTTTCCGCGTCCATTTTTTCAGCCACGGATTGATCGTATAACCCGGCGTTAAAAGCTTCAAAATTAAACGATTCACTCGCTTCTGCTTTCCAGAGACGCAAAGCGTTCACCGTGTTGGTTTTATAACCCGGGACGGGGGTATCGTGGGGAATGGCTAAAACCCGACGTTCCGGCAGCCATTGTACCCGTTCCTGTCCCTTATCATCGTGATAGATTTCCGTCCGGCCTCCCAGTTTTACTTCCACACTTTCATCGGGACGGGGTAATTCCCAAGGATTGCCGAAGCGCAGCCAGTTATCGGGGATTTCCACCTGCCAACCGTCTTGGATGATTTGATGGAAAATGCCAAATTCGTAGCGGATACCGTAACCGATAGCGGGAATTTCTAGGGAAGCGAGGGAATCGAGGAAACAAGCCGCTAAACGCCCTAAACCGCCGTTTCCGAGGCCGGGATCTGGTTCCTGTTCGATGATTTCCTCAAAATCAAGACCTAATTCCTCGATCATCTCTTTGATTAGGTCGTAAATACCCAAATTAGCGAGATTATTACCTAAATACCGCCCCATGAGAAATTCGGCGGAGAAATAGCAGACGAGTTTAACTTTTTCTTGTTTGTAGGTGTCGGTGGATTTCAGAAAACGACGCAGCAGGCGATCGCGAACGGTGTAGGCAAGGGCGACATAGTAATTGTAGGGACTGGCATTAGTGCGGTTAACCCCTTGCAAATAAAACAGATTGTCCAGAAAAGCCCGTTTTAGGGTTTCGGGACTCATGCCCGTGCGATCATCTTCGACTAAAGTGGGGCATTGAAGTGCTTCAGTCCCATCAGCTAGGGTGTAGGTTGTCTCCATCGGTTTTTGTTGTCCATATATTCGGGAGTTGATCGCCGCTCAGATTCTGATGACGATATCCTTTATAGTTTACTTGTTACCTTTTGGAGAGACTCAGACATTTAGATTTCTATTGGTTTTGAGGGGAACGGCGATCGCAATTGCCGCCAAAAAAAGGGTGAACCCTGTTCACCCTCCGACAATTATTCACAAAAAAAGCTTAATAGCGTTTTTTTCTGTCACCACCACCACCATTGAAGGGCGCACGCTCTTCACGCTCGCGGGCCTGGTTAACTTTAATTGCTCGTCCCATCCATTCAGCACCATCCAGGGCGGCAATTGCGGCGGTTTCCTGGGCTTTATTTTCCATTTCCACGAAGGCGAAACCGCGTTTGCGGCCTGTCTCACGATCCACGGGAATATGGACTCTTTGAACCTTGCCGTAGTCTGCAAAGACTTCGGTTAGATCCTCTTGGGAAATCTCGTAAGAGAGATTACCAACAAAAATAGACATAATACTTGAATCCTCGATCAATACTCGAAACGGTGTGGAGACACAAAATTCAGGGAGAAGCCGAACAATACTAAAGTAAAAGACTTACCGAGTTAATACTGAAAACGAACTTGAACACCAATCTTGACTCTCGCCTCGATCATAACACGAAAAGACTAGAGTTAATGTTAACTTTTATTCTCCGGGGGAAGAGACTGTTTTGGCTATCGGTGGCTACTCCCTCAACCGCCAGCTTTTTTCTCCCGACGAAATAACCAAATCATCAGGGCTACCACACCGATTTGTAGGGCAAAATTGGGTAAGGCGGTGGCTACGTCCCTTGCTGCCGCTAATTGGGCCAGAAAAACCACCGCACCGATAAAACCAGAAGCCCCTAAACCGAGATAGAGAAATTGCCGCAGCCCTCGATAGGGATTGGCCGCTTCCGCTTTCAAGCGGGCGTATTTTTGGGGATCAAGTCGAGGGGATTTGCTCATAAAAAAATTTTTCTAGCTGTGTATCTATTGTCCGTGATATAATCGGAAGTTGGCAATGTGCCGATGTAGCTCAGTGGTAGAGTAGTTGATTCGTAATCAATTGGTCGTGGGTTCAAATCCCATCATCGGCTTGGGGTTTTACCTCCCCAAAGTTGACTAAGAAATACTGGTACAGTGGTTAAATGCCTTGATTTTGTTGCGGCTATGGCAACGGATTTGCGGCTCTCTTGGGTTTGGTGGGTAAAATCTATGCTCAGATACATTCCTACTGGCGAGCGAATGGAACGAACCACAAAGACACAAAGGACACAAAGATTGATCGCTCCTATATAAGTTAAACTTATCACACAAAGAGTAAGAGAGCCGATTTGCTTCAATAAGCCATTTTAGCAGCAAACAAGAGGTAAAAGAGTTAATTGCTCGAACCGATCGCTCCCTATTTCGGGCGAAAGCTTTGGGAAAAAATCAGCTAGTTACTGAAGAAAAGGTTGAATAATTTCTGCGATCGCTTGACGTTGGCAATCGTCATATCCCCAGCGCTCTAGAAAGGCTTGATATTCTCCTTGTTCCCTATTTAAACTGGTGGCTAATTGTTGTAATTTTTCCCCCAGGGCTGGCGATAATAACTGCTTAATTAGTTGACCAGTTTTTTCCTGGACTCTCTCAGAACCTTGAGCGTTTTCTTCATCTCCTTGACCGCGATGATAGATAACCATTGCCGTGGACATAGCCAGATTTTTGACTAATAATTCATTCACCAATATCGGGGAAGTTTTTAAAGCAGTGATTACTTCTAAACTAGGATATTCCGTATAGGATAAATCGCTGGTTAAGTAAGTGACAAAAAATCCTCTGGCTCCATTTTCTGTCGAGACTAACTCAGTAAGTTTTTGAGTGATTGTATTGGCATCTAAAAACTCAATTTGAAGTAGTAAATCTTGAGTTTGTTGGATAGCATTTTCAAAGCTTATACTCATACCCATACCTAGCCTTCTGTGAAGTTTAAGAGAAAAATACTAAGCATCTAAAGCATTCAACCAATTAGTTAAATCCTCCACTGTCGAAAAATCAAATAAAGCTTCCCCCGCTCGTTCCAGATCATCAATATTCAAGGTCATAATCCGACTCTCTATATCCACATCAATAGCTCCTAACTTACGTTTAATCAGGCGAACAATTAGATTTCTTTCTCTTGCTAAACCCCGTTCTAAACCCTGTTCTAAACCCTGTTCTAAACCCTGTTCTAAACCCTGTTCTAAACCGCGGCGCATCCAACTGGTGGTAATCTGCATAACTCCCTCCTGTTCGGGTTGAATAAATGTGCTAATCTCCTGTTGAAATTCTATCTCCTCGGACGAGTTGAGATTGAGATAGGTATCGACAAAGCCTGAAATCAATTGCATTCTAGCAGCATCTAATCTTAATGTTACCAATAATCTTAGACATTGTGCCTTAACTTTTGCTCTATCCCGAGGGGCAATTTTCATCTTCGCCATCAAAGCGGCGGCGACGGGATTAGCTTGATTGAGAAAATCTCGCCAATGCAAGCGATTTAACTGGACAACTTGATAGTTAAATTCTAACACTTTTAAGTCAGGAAACTCAATTTTGTATTGACGAATTGCTTCTTTTTGTGGACGATCATAGGAGAATATGACAATGGGATAAACTGGTAAGGCAAATTTTTGATGCAGACGAGCGAAATAAGTAAACATTCGCCGATTAAATTCCGGTTGAGAGCTAGACTGTGCTTCTAGATGAATTAAGAAAAATGATGATTGTCCTCGAAATTGAACTTGGGCGACTAAATCACTTTCATACTTTTCTCCTTCCGTGACATCGGTAAAGACTTCTTTGTCTAAAAATGTGATCTGATTAGGCTCTAAATAATTAATAACCTCGGGAAAAAACAACTGAATAAATTCAACAAAAAAAGTCGAAATTAATTCCTTAAATAAACGATCATGGTCAATAATATTATTCATACATAGCAGTTATCCTAATGGTGAGGTAGAAAGTTTTCGTTTTGGGGAGTCGGTCGCCGGCCGTCGATATCAAAATTAGGTTACACTTCATCTTTAGGATAAAGGCGGTCAATTACTCGTTAAGACTACACCAGAACAGGGAGCTGCGGAGAAGAAGTCCGAGCATTTGTACTAAAATATCTAATAGACGGCTAACTGCTATATTTTCTGATGACGATATAAATAGCAAAAACTATAGACGAATAGCTATGAGCTTTGGTGAAGAATTTGAATTACTGCTGCGGGCCCGTTACCCTCTCATCTATATTACCACCCTAGAAGAAGAACGTCTCGAAAAAGCGATCGCCGATATTGCCAAACAGAGCCATAACCGTGCTGTCTATGTCTGGGATTTTGTGGATGGTTATCAAGATAATCCCAATAATGAGAACTTTGCTCGGCGTAATCCCCTCCAAGCTCTTGAATTCGTCGAAAAGCTGCCGACTAACATCGCCGCGATCATAATTTTACGCGATTTCCAGCGCTTTTTAGAAGATATTGCCATCGCCAGAAAATTGCGAAATCTGGCCCGTTCCCTGAAATCTCAGCCCAAAAACCTAATTATTGTCGCTCCCGAACTGTCTATCCCCTCGGATCTAACCGAAGTAATCACCGTCGTCGATTTTCCCCTCCCCAGTGGCGAAGAAATTAAACAGGAAATTCAGCGATTAATCGCTGCCACCGGACAACCCGTCAAAGAACCACTCCTTGATGAATTAGTGCTTTCTGCCCAAGGATTATCCCTAGAGAGAATTCGTCGGGTTTTGGCCAAATGTTTAGCCAGTCACGGCAAAATTGAGCCAGAGGACGTGGAATTAATTTTGGCAGAAAAACGCCAATCGATTCGTCAAACCCAGATATTAGACTTTTATCCCGCCACAGAGCAGATTTCTGACATCGGGGGACTAGATAATCTCAAAGACTGGCTGATTCGTCGCGGTGGTGCTTTTAGTGAACGCGCTCGCGCCTACGGTTTACCCAATCCCAGGGGTTTACTATTGGTGGGAATTCAAGGGACGGGTAAATCCCTGACAGCGAAAGCTATTTCCCATCATTGGCACTTACCCCTACTGCGTCTAGACGTGGGGCGTTTATTTGGCGGATTGGTGGGAGAATCGGAATCGCGTACCCGTCAGATGATTAATCTCGCCGAAGCTTTAGCTCCCTGTGTGCTGTGGATAGACGAAATCGATAAAGCTTTCGCCGGAGCGGAGGGAAAAGGCGACGGCGGAACCACCGGGCGGGTTTTCGGGACTTTTATCACTTGGTTAGCCGAGAAACAATCGCCGGTTTTTGTCGTCGCTACAGCTAATAACATCCAATCTCTGCCCCCGGAAATGTTGCGAAAAGGACGCTTCGATGAGATATTTTTTGTCGGACTACCTAGCCAAAAGTCCCGCGAGGAGATTTTTAGCGTTCATTTAGGGAAAGTGCGGCCCCATAATCTGAAAAGTTATGATATAAAGCGATTAGCCTACGAAACTCCCGATTTTTCGGGGGCGGAAATCGAACAAACCATCGTGGAAGCGATGCACATCGGTTTTAGTCAAAATCGCGACTTTAGCACCGATGATGTGCTTGAGGCCGCTAGTCAGATTATACCCCTGGCCCGCACTGCCCAAGAACAGATTCAATTTCTACAGGATTGGGCTAAGTCCGGTAAAGCTCGTTTAGCCTCTCGCGATGATCGTTTTAATGTTAATCCTAACAGTTAATTTAGCACCAATATGAAGCGTTTATCTGGTTTATTGCAATTCATGGTCGGTTTTGTCCTAGGAGTGGCGATTTTAGTCGGTGGGGCCACTGCTGTCGCCTATATGCTTCTCTCTGGCATGAATTCTAATCCTCCTAAACCCGTCTTTACCGAGGAGAAAAAAGAGGAAACTAAGGAGGAAAAAGCTGCTAAATCCATCCCTACTACTCCGGTCCAAGAACAACCCCAAGCTGAGGTGAAAGAGTCTCCCAAAGCTGCACCAGCACCAAAAGCAGCCCCGAAACCTAGTCCCGAAGCAAGAAAAAAAGAAACCACATCCGAGGGTTATCAAGCGCGGGTGACATGGCAAAGCGGTTTAAGTTTGCGCTCTGAACCTACCAGTGAATCGACTCGTCTCGGCGGTCTGGATTACAATACTAAAGTCAGTGTGGTGGGAACCAGCAGCGATGGGCAGTGGCAGCGGGTACGTCTGTCCGATGGTCGCGAAGGTTGGATTAAAGCGGGTAATATTTCTAGAGTCGAGTAAATATTTAGAAGGGATAGATTTAGAAAATCTATCCCTTTCCCTTAATTCAAGAACGATTATCGCGATTAACTTTTCTAATTAACCAATAACTTGCCGCTAAAGCTAAGGTTCCCACAGTGAGGGCAATTAAATCATCTTTACTGTATTTATTGGGGTCGAAAATAATAATTTTTCGAGAGATGGCAATTAAAGCCGTAACTACGACTAATTCAACCTGTACGATGTGTTTTCTTAGGTAAGCAGTGACGTTTTCTAATAATTCTAAGGCGATCAAAATATTGAGAAATAATCCGAAGATTTCAATTAAAGTTTTACTAAAAAAACCGACGGGTTCCGTAGTAAATAAATCTTGGATTAAGATAACTACTAGATCATAAAGAGAAACAATAATAACAACAATTAAGGCTACGGATAAAACCTTAGAAACTATGTTTTCAATGAGATGAATCGACCTCATGAAATCTTCATCGCGCCATTGTTGACCGAAATTGATAAGTAGTTTCCGTATCTGTTTGAGCATGATCGATTAAGTAAAAAGTAAAAATTATTATTGTATTTTATTGCTAATTGTTCTATTTAGTTGACAAGTAAGTATATCCCCCCTTGATCCCCCCTTAATAAGGGGGGTGTCTGACAATTTTTAAAATCTACCTACTTAGAAATAATCTTACTTGAAGAAGGCTTCCCTAAAAAAAAAATCTAGGTGCGATCGCTATTAAGTCAACCGCACCCAAAACTAATACAAATGCTCACATCTAGCTGACATCATCGTGAGCGAAACGATTATAGAGGAAGTCGAGGGCATAGTTACGCAGACGATAATATTCAGGATCCTCCATAATTCTCTCCCGATCGCGGGGACGGGGGAAATGAATATTCATCACTTCGCCGATTTTCGCTTCCGGTCCATTGGTCATCATCACCAGCTTATCAGCGAGGAAAAGAGCCTCATCGATATCGTGGGTAATCATCAACACCGTACAGCGTTTATCTTGCCAGATTTTCAGCAATTCTTCCTGTAATTCCTCTTTGGTAATCGCATCCAAAGCGCCGAAAGGTTCATCAAGAATCAACACTTCGGGACGGATAGAAAGGGCCCGGGCGATCGAAACCCGTTGTTTCATCCCCCCGGAGATTTGGGGAGGGGTTTTGTCCATAGCTTCGGTTAAACCCACCATAGCTAAATGTTCCCGCACGATCGAGCGTTTTTGTGCTTCCGGAGCATTGGGAGACACCGCATCTACCGCAAGATAGACATTTTCAAAAACACTTAACCAAGGCAATAAAGCATAGTTTTGAAACACTACCATGCGATCGGGCCCGGGTTTAGTAATTTTCTTACCGTTAACTTTAACGATCCCATCAGTGGGAGAAGAAAAACCCGACACCATATTTAATAGGGTGGATTTACCGCAACCGGAGTGACCGATCACACAGATAAATTCACCTTCATTGATGCTGAGATTAACATCCTTGAGGACAGTGTAGGGGCCTCTAGGAGTGGGATAAACCTTAGAAACTCCTTCAATAGTGACAAAAGCTTCTTTAGTGGGGGTCTGGGTTGCTCGGTTAATTGTCTCGGTGGTGGTGTACATGATTAGTCTTTGGGAGAAATTAGTTAATAGGAGCAATAACTAGGGATAATTGGCTAGGAATTATCCCCTTAGTCAATTTTTAGGCAATTTTGCGAGATTCACTGGCACCAGGACGAGCATCAATAGCCACTTCAGCCATGGTGACGTTTTGTTTAATCTCTAAACTATTGAGATAACCGATCGGATCTTCGGCATCAAACTCGATACCATCGAATAAAAGGATCGGTGTGCGACGATATTTAATATCCCCTAGACCCAATTCCCGGGCCGCGGTACTAAAGACACCCACCCGACAGACGCGTTCGAGAATTTCTACCCAGTTACGGGGGAAAGGAATGTGGCCCCAGCGTGCCATTTGGGTCATCATCCAGAGGTGTTCGGTACGACTGGGACGATTTACCCCTTCTCCATAGAACAGATGGTGTGCATATTCTTTCATCGGTTGATCGAGACTGCACGCGTAGGAGTTGGGATCACCCAGTTGGATATAATCGATATTGGTACTAAGGTACTGACGACTGGCGAGGATTTGACGAATTTCTTCCTGATTCCCTTCCTCGGCACAGTAGCGACAACCTTCCAGCAGTGCTTTGACTAAAGCGACATGGGTATTAGGGTATTTATTGGCCCAATCTTCCCGGACTCCCAGGGCCTTACCCGGGTGGCCCTGCCAGATTTCTAAGTCGGTAGCGACGGTGTAACCGATACCTTCCATGGCAGCCCGTAGATTCCAGGGTTCACCGACACAGTAACCGTCAATACTGCCGGTTTTCAGGTCAGCTACCATTTGGGCCGGGGGAATAGTTTCGAGGTGAACATCTTTATCCGGGTCAATACCAGAGGCCGCTAACCAGTAACGCAGGAGCAAATTGTGCATGGAGGAGGGGTGAACCATGCCAAAAATATGGCGCTGCTCCCGGGATTCCAATAGCATCTGTTTTAAAGCATTACCGTCAATCACTCCCTCGTCATAGAAGCGTTTAGCGAGGGTGACACCGTTACCGTTACGAGTCATAGTCAGGGCGCTGACAATCGGCAAAGGTTGCTCCTGATAACCACCGACGGTTAACCAGGTGGGCATTCCTGATGGCATTTGCGCCCCGTCGAGGAATCCCCCTGCGATCCCGTCCACAACGCCTCGCCAACTGGTTTCCCGGACTAAATTCACCTCATCTAGACCATGTTTAGTAAAGAATCCCTTTTCTTTGGCCACTGCTAGGGGCGCGCAAGCGGTGAGGGGAACAAAACCGATCTCTAGATTGACTTTTTCTAAACCGTGACGGGCAATCACTTCGACTTTGCGAGCGCGTAGTTTTTTGATCCGTTTTTGTTGGTTGAGGAAATAGATAATTTCACTCCGGAGACTGTAGTAACTGGGATGTTCCACCACTTCCATACGTTTGCGGGGACGGGGGATATCCACTTCCAAAATACCGCCAATTTTTGAGCCGGGGCCGTTGGTGAGCATGACGATGCGATCGGATAATAGCACCGCTTCATCCACATCGTGCGTCACCATTACCGAGGTCATTTGGTATTCTTCGCACAGCTGCATTAACTGTTCCTGTAGATTACCTCTAGTCAGGGCATCTAACGCCCCAAAGGGTTCATCTAAAAGTAGGACTTTCGGACGAATGGCTAGGGCGCGAGCGATCGCTACCCGTTGTTTCATCCCCCCCGATAATTCGTTGGGACGTTTATCCACTGCATGACGAAGATTGACCAGATCGATATATTTTTCGACTTCAGCTTTTCTTTCGTCTTCTGATAGTTGGGCGAGAACTTGATCGACGGCCAGAGTAATATTTTCTTTGACAGTTAACCAGGGCAAAAGGGAATAGTTTTGGAAGACTACCATGCGATCTGGCCCTGGTTTTTTAATGCTTTGACCTTGCAAAGTCACCACTCCTTCCGTGGGCAAGTCTAAACCGGCGATCATGTTTAAGAGGGTGGATTTTCCGCAACCGGAGTGACCGATAAGGGAGATGAATTCCCCTTTTTTGATCTGTAAATCAATCCCTTTCAAGGCCACATATTCACCGCCACCACTGAGGGGGAAGACCTTATCAATGTTATCGACAGCGACAAACAAACTCATAGTTTTTTTCTCCTTAAATTGGTTCAACTTTAAGTTATTTAGAAATGGGGAAAATTTCCCCATTGATCCCCTATTGACGAACGATTTGAGTTTGCAACCAAGCCATAAAGCGATCGAGTAATAAACCCACACCACCGATATAAAACAGCGCGAGAATAATATCACTGATGTAGTTATTTTGGTAGGCATCCCAGATAAAGAAACCGATACCGACGATACCCGACATAACGATTTCCGCCGCGATAATCGCTAACCAAGCTAAACCGATCGCAATTCTCAAACCGGTGAAGATGTAGGGAAGTGCCGAGGGAATTAATATCTTGAAGAAGAATTTTTTGCTGGACAATTGCAAGACTTGTTTAACGTTGATATAGTCTTGGGGAATTTGTTGGACACCGACGGTAGTATTGATCAAAATCGGCCAAACTGCGGTAATAAAGATAACGAATAAAGCCGCGGGTTGGTTTTGTTGTAAAGCGGCCAAAGATAGGGGAACCCAAGCAAGAGGAGGAACTGTTCTCAGGAATTGAAAAAGGGGATCGAGTGCCTTATTTAAGAAAGAATTTAAACCGACCATAATCCCCACGCCAATACCCACCACTGCGGCAAAAAAATAACCGATTAATACCCGTTGCAGACTCGCTAAAGTTTGCCAGAATAGTCCCTTATCAATGCCCCCACGATCAAAGAAAGGATACATTAAATAAGTACGAGTCCGTTCATTGGTGATTAGGTCGGATGGGGGGGGTAATTTGATTAATCCCAGCATCGAGACTAATTGCCAAACAATCAGAAAACCCAAGGTACCGATAATCGGGGGAAGAATATCTTGGGAATGCTTTTTCCAGAATTTACCGAAGTTGAAACCACCTTTACCTGTTCTGCTGACGCTACTTGCCATTTTGCCGTTTTCCTTTGTTGAAGATAAAGTTACTTGATTGGGGAGAGAAGAAAACATTTTTGGGATTGATAGACTAGATATTTTATGCCCCTAGCCTATCGAGAAAAGCTCGCTATTTTTTGATCTCCAAACTATCGAGATAAGCTTGGGGATTGGCGGGGTCAAAAGTTTTGCCGTCAAAGAATTTTTCGACACCGCGGGAGGTACTGGTGGGAATATCGGCCGCGGCAACCCCTAATTCTGTGGCTGCCGCTTTCCAAAGATCCTCGCGGTTAACTTTGTCGATTAATGCTGAGGCAGTGGTTAAAGTTTCTTTCGGCAAGAAACCCCAACGAACACTTTCGGTTAAAAACCAGAGATCATGACTCTTGTAGGGATAGGAAACGCTACCAGCGGGATCTTTCCAGTAGAAAACCCCTTTATTTTTGTCGGTGATTTCCGGTTTACCGTCACCCATTTTCTGCATTCCTTTGAGGGGACCAGCGATAAGTTCTTCTTTGAGGTTGAAATAAGCCGGTTTAGCGAGAATTGCCGCCGCTTCTGCTCGATTTGCCTCTTGATCTAGCCATTGCTGCGCTTCCATAATTCCTTTTAATAGGGCCTTGGTCGCTTTCGGGTTTTTATCCACCCAATCGGCGCGGATAGCGAGGTATTCTTCCGGGTGATAGGGCCAGATTTCTGCGGTTAAAGCTGACATAAAACCGATCTGATCAGCCACAATTCTCGCCGGCCAAGGATCGCCGGTACTAAACGCATCCATGGTTCCCGTTTTCATGTTGGCCACGGTTTGGGCCGCGGGTACGGCAATTAGGTTAATATCCGTATCGGGGTTAATACCACCGGCGGCTAACCAGTAACGAATCCAGAAGTCTTGGTTAGCTTTCGGGAAAGTATAGGCGGCTTTGAAGGGAGTTCCCGTCGTTTTCATGCCGAGGATGTAATCTTTGGCAGGTTTCAGGTCTAAACCGATATTTTTGCCCTCGTGTTTACCCGCGATCGCAATTCCGTTACCCTGGGTGTTTAACTGCGCTAACACATACATGGGGACTTTGACGTTATTTTTGGTGATTAGTCCCTCGGAAATTAGGTAAGGCATGGGCATTTGCCACTGTCCTCCGTCAATTCCGCCCGCATCTGCCCCAATTTCGACGTTATCTCTGGCGGATCCCCAGTTTGCTTGTTTCGAGACTTCCACATCGGGCATCCCGTGTTTAGCGAAAAAGCCTTTTTCCTTGGCAATAATTAAAGGGGCTGATTCAACAATCGGGATATAACCTAATTTAATTTTGGTGGTTTCGGGGGCCTCTCCGGGGGCCACCGCTACGGGAGAAGCAACCGGGGAAGCGGGCGCGGTGGTGGTGGTTCCACCCGTAGTGTCGGGGGGATTACCCACACAACCTTTCAGGACAACAGCCCCTGCCGCTGAAACTGCCGCCGTGGTTAAAAATTTCCGTCTCGAAAAATTTGACATAGAATCCTCCTACCTGCTGCTAAAGCAAATATGTGTGCTGAATTATGGGTAAAGGAATCCCCAGCTAAACTTTCCTTCTAGCCCGTGCTATAGAAATTTAGCTATGGAATATCTAAACTCGATTGAACTTACTAAATAAGTCTAGCGGAATTTGGAAAAAATAATTAATCCGATCGAGAATTTTATTTACAAAAATTTAATTCGATTGATAAGAATTAATTAAGACCATTGATATATCTAGCTTCTAGCCACTTAAAAAGGTTTCCGCAGGAGCGCCGGCGCAGGGGTGATGGGGTGATGGGAGTAGGGAGAAACAACAAAATGAGCCAAGGGTGAGTTTTACGAATGCGGCTCCTTCCGGCTTGGTAGAATAGGCAATATGGTGCGAAACGTTTAGGCATGAAATAGGGCTGAAATGCCTGAAATAACCGCCTAGTAAGGTCTTCAGTCCCCCGACTGAATCTAAGAGGTCAACCATGACCAACCTTATAACTGTTTATATGTCCCGACGTTTAGTATCGTCAGATACCAAACTAGGCAAGGGGACTCAAGGTCAATACACTTTGTAACAATTATTCACAATTGCTACAAAGGTGAGAGTAACGGCGATAGCCACCCCCAGATTCAGAAGTCACAACTCTGGGAATGAAGCGGGGAATGGAAGGCTCCTAGATGTAACCTAACATCCGAATCGAGACCACTGCCAACCATCCATGATTAGGTGTGAACCGAATGTCCGACTTGAACCATCGTAAACATTGCAGTAGTGAAATAGGTTGACACACTGCGTTCAAAAGAACAAGGGGAAACAGTAAGGTACTCATATCATCACTTACACAGACCTTTAAAAGTACCCCGATAGGACGAATCTAAAGATGGAATGCCCATATAAACGGAACGTTATAAGCCCTTTAAGGCTCTGGTATCGGTCGAAATACCCAGTAGTGATAAGTGTAAGCGCAAGCCTTTAAGGGTGTGAGATGTAACCAAAAGCCAACGCCTGACAGTAATAGTCAGGATATGCTGACGGGTTACGGTTTGATTGTAAGGATAGAGTCTAGTAGGAGTCTATATGACGAAATCGAGAGAAGGTAAAGGATTCGGGAAACCGAAAACCACTAAGACTACGAATGTATGGAAAACTATCAATTGGGCAAAAGTCCAAAGATATGTTTTCAAGCTCCAAAAGAGAATATACCAAGCGGCTAAATCGGGACAGGATGCAAAGGTTAGAAGGTTGCAACGTCTATTGGTGAAATCATACTATGCTCGTCTATTAGCAGTTCGCAAAGTAACCCAAGATAATCAAGGAAAGAAAACAGCAGGAGTCGATGGAATGATAGCAATATCCCCAGAACAAAGGCTAAATCTAACCGAAGAAATCAAAGGAACACTTAAAGCAAAACCGCTAAGAAGGGTATGGATTCCTAAACCCGGCAGGGATGAAAAACGCCCATTAGGAATACCAACCATCAAAGACAGAGCTAGACAAGCGTTGATTAAATCGGCACTTGAACCAGAATGGGAGTCAAAAATGGAAGGAACCAGCTATGGTTTCCGACCGGGAAGGTCTGCCCAAGACGCAATATCAAGAATATACATCACCATTAATCAAGGTAGCTACTTTGTATTAGATGCCGATATTGCCAAGTGTTTTGACCGAATTAATCACAACTTTTTACTGTCTAAAATTCATTGTCCAAGTTCCCTGAAAAGAGACATAAAACAATGGCTCAAAGCAGGAGTATTGGATAACGGCGTATTTGAAGAAACAGAAACCGGGACACCACAAGGAGGGGTAATAAGTCCACTACTTGCCAACATCGCACTGGATGGAATGGTAAGATTAATTGAAACGTTATTTCCCAAAAAGAAAGATACCAATCAAGCCGTTTCTATAAGATACGCCGATGACTTTGTAGTGATTTCCCCATCACTCGAAATCATTGAACAGTGCAAGACTGCCATTTCCGAATGGTTAGAACCTATTGGATTAGAATTCAAACCAGAAAAAACCAGAGTGTGTCATACACTTAATCCCATTGAATATAATGGAAAAATGGAAAAACCCGGTTTTGATTTCTTAGGATTCAATATCAGGCAATATCCAGTAGGAAAATACAAATCTGGGAAAACAGGAGGGAGAGGAAGCCGATTAATTGGCCACAAAACCCACATCAAACCCAGCCAAAAAGCAGTTAAAGCCCACACAGAAGCGATTAAAGGTGTAATCAAAAAACACAAAACAGCACCTCAATCAGCCCTGATTAGTCACCTAAACCCAATCATTAGAGGATGGGCTAACTACTACTCAGGGGTAGTATCTATGGATACCTTCACAAAACTAGACCATATAATCTGGTTAATGTTAAGGGCATGGACAATATCAAGATGCGGTAAAGCGAACTATGAAAAGCTGAGTAACTATTTCAGACCGGGTACAATTAAACTCAGCAACGGGAAAGAAAGACACGAATCTTGGTTATTCAAAACCAAAAACGGTCTCTATCTATGGAAACATAATTGGACACCAATCGTCAGACATACCCTAGTACGCCCTGACGCATCACCATTTGACGGAAATTGGACTTACTGGGCGACCAGACGAGGACAAGCAATCGACACACCGACAAGAGTAGCCAAACTACTTAAAAAGCAACAAGGCAAGTGTAGCCAATGTGGACAATACTTCACCCCATCGGATTTAATTGAAGTTGACCACATTCTCCCTTTAAGCCTAGGCGGAAAGGATGAATATAAAAACCTTCAATTACTACACCGCCACTGTCACGATGATAAATCGGCAACCGATGGAAGCCTAGAATCATCTAGTTTGACATCATCTGTTAAACAGGATAACACAAGGTCAACCAAAAGAAGTCAAGCTGTATCCTTAACAAGGGAACAATCAAGCTAGGAGCCGTGTGAGGTGAAAGTCTCATGCACGGTTCTGAATGGGAGGGGAGGTCGGTGACGACCTTCTCGACACCTAATCTTTCACCCCAAAGTAATGACCAGATCCAAACAGCCGAAATCACCGAACTCCTCTGATTCGCCTACCTCTCCTGCCTTGGCGCTGTCTTCCCTACATTTTCGTCTCCAAGCTTTAGAGGAGGAGCATCAGTGGCTCCTCAAGCAGATTGGCAGAAAGCGCAACGAACTGAAGAAATTCCTCGACCAGATGCGTTCCTTAGCGACGGAGATTTTCCAGAGAGGGCAACCCCTCTATGAAAAACTTACCCACCTCGACCGCGAAATACACGCCCTTTTTGACGAAATCCTCACTGCTAGAAAATTGGGGCAGCAGACGAGGAAAAGCATTCTCGGAATTTACGAGACACTTCAGTTAACGGGGGTGATTAGCCCGAAATTTGAGGATGGAGATGAAGAACTTGACGAACTTTTCGGAGACGAAGGACCGGAAGGAGCATCAGAGCAATCCGCGCAGGATTTCTTCTCTGGGGGAGACTCCTACGGCCGTGACGATGATGGAGCAGAGATATCACCTGAAAGCTCGCCTCAATCTCCTGAATCTAGACAAATACGCCGCACTTTCCTGAGAATGGCCGAGATTTTTCACCCCGACAAGGTTACGGATCCCGAAACTCGGATGCGTCACAATGAGATCATGAAGGAGGTCAACCGCGCCTATAAAGAGGGAGATATTGCCAGACTGCTCGAAATCGAACGACAGCATCAAATGGGGGACTCTTTCGCGGTTGAAGGCTCATCGGAAAGCGACCTTAAACGACAGTGCGAGAGGGTTGAAACCAATAACGAACTACTTAAAAAGCAATACGAGAACCTGAAAAGAGAACTGCGCTCGGTGCGAAATACCCCGGAAGGCGAGATGGTGAGGGCCAGTCGCGCTTGTGAGAAGGATGGCATCGACCCGATTGAGCAAATGCTAGGGGAGATGAAATTACAAGTTCAATCCACCGAAAAAGTCTATAATTTTGTCCGTGACTTCCGCGATAAAAAGATAACGGTTAAAGAGTTTCTGCGCGGACCGGCCAGGAATATGGGCAGCAGCCCAGAAGAGATGGAAGACATTCTTGAGCAACTTCTGGAGCAACTTCGCAGAATCAGCCGTTGAAGAGAGAAAGCCAATATTTAGGGTATGCAGCAAAAAGTTTCTTGTGGGGGCCGGGTGTGGGGTTTTACCTAATTTTCAGGGAAAAAGTCCCTGGATTTTCCCCCCGATTATTCCTATATCTGGCACTTTTTGATTTTCAAAAAGTCTCAAAGTCTTAGCGAACAAGGTTTTTAGATTTATTCGGCAAAACCTATATATTCTCGAATTAGTTAGGCGATTAGCTTTAACGCCAATTCTCCCACGATAATCCTTGAATACGAGCAAATTCTTGGGGATTGGCCGTAATTAATTTAAGATTATGAGTAATCGCCGTTGCACCGATTAACAGATCGTAAGCACCAATGGGAGTGCCAGATTGTTTGAGAGCTGCTCTAATTTGAGCGGCGCAAATCGCTTCTTGATTGCCAAAGGCAAGAATTGAGATAGAAGCAAGAAATTCGTCAAGAATGGGTCTTATTTTCTTTGCCTTCGCTGGGTTAAGAAATAGTCCATATTCGATTTCCATTAAAGTTATCGCAGAAACGGCAATTTCCCTAGGAGAGTGATTTTTGATCTGCACTAGAGTGTTGCTATCACCTTTGACAAAATCACTAATCGTACAAGTATCGAGCAAAACCAGCACTAAATCACCTCATCTTCTCTAGGTGGGGAAAGTTCCTCTCTATAAGCTTCAAAAATAATACCATCACTTACCCCTTGAAAATTAAGGATAGTTGACGACCATTGAGACTGTTCTTTTGTGGTAATTAAAAGCTGTATTGCTTCTCGAATCAAAGCATTCTGGGATTTGCCTGTAGAGTGAGATAAAGCCTGTAGTTGCTGACTTAATTCATCTTCCAGATAAAGGTTGAAGTTCATAACTTAAATTAAGCAAATATCAATTAACTTTATTATAACAGGATAACTTCTTTCTTTTCTGGGCTGAGATATTTATCAGCGTTTACTATTCTAATAGCAAACTGACCAGCTTTTTGAGCAACTTTACTACCCATAATATAACACCACCTTCCCAACTGATAACCGATAATTCTTTCATTGTCTTAATAAAATTTAACATTAACGCCATTTTCTCAAAAAAATCGACCCGCCTAAGAGCGGGAAAGAAAGGAAAAGAGAAAAAATAGGGAATAAGGGTAAAAAGGGAAAAAAGAGAAAAAGGGTTAGAGAGTTCTCCCGAATACGCACACCACCCGAAAACCGCAGAGGTCGAAGTCGCCGCGGCGGTAGCTGAATCTTGGTTAATTGTCCAACGGTCTTTTTTAATGGCATTTCCCACAAGATTATGGCAGTAATCCGCCAGCTGCCATGGCTACAATTCCCCCCTAAATGCCTTTTGTAAAAGGGAATTAAAGAGATTTTCGGAAATTTCTTCCGACTCTTTCTGATGCTCTTTTTTGAGCCAAAATTGATTGAAAATTTCCCTATACTTCAACTGAAGCAGTTGTGGCGGAACCGGAAATGGTAAAGTACGAAGTCTCGCTTTTGAAATATTTGGCATAGAACCTGCTGTACCTCCAGCCAATCCACTCAACTTAAGACGCATTGTTTTTTGGCTGAGGGTTTGCCACACATACACTGGATCTATTCCGTCTATTAATCGAAGCCTAAAAATCAAGTCTGGTAGCATTAATTTGGGGCGAGTCATCTGTACAAAAGCAGAAGCGCCAACTAATTCATAAGTGTTCTTTCTAGTAACCAATAAATCACCTGTCTTGATCTCCAATTCCTGTCGAGGAACGTCATCTGGTAGCATAGCTTTGTTTTCATCAGGATTAAAATGCCCGTATGTTACTGCCCCCAATTTCAAAACACCCCATTCTTCAGGTTCGGCTTGTCGCGTATCACATTTAGGACTCCAACCCGATTCAATATCCTTGACACAATCACCTAGTTCTCTAACCTCCCACCCTTTCGGATTAGTAACAGGATCACCGAACATCTCTAGGAAAGTCGATTTTAACAACTCATCAGTCAACCTAATTGCCTCTTTGCGCTTGCGTCGCACCCCATCCGCTTTATCTAAAATTGCCGCAATTCTTCGCTGTTCTTCGAGGGGTGGGAGGGGGATTATAAAGCGCTCTACTATTCCTTTAGATACTTCTTTAAAAGTAGTTCCAGAACCTAATGCTTCTATATCAGAGGCATATTTTCGCATACACCAATATAGATATGGTGAGTGAACATATTCATTAGGAACAAGACTCTTAAAGCCTTGATTTGTACACATTGGTCTACCTGCAATAGCAACATAACCAATAGGTGCGCGTGAGCTAAAAAGAATCGAACCTTGAGGCAATAGGGTAGTTGAACAGCTTTTGTAACCAGCTTCGGTAATTTTTTCAGGAGCATCTTTCAAGACTGGAGTTTTAAGCTTGCCTAAATCTTTTGGTGTAACCCATGGGATATCACCACCCCAATATTCTGGTTTATTTCTTTTAGGAGTTGATCCAGAAATAATCTGGCAACAGTCACCCAAAGGAATCAGAATCCAATTTTTTGGAAGAAATTTCATCCCAACATCTCCTTATAACGCGCGTAAAACCTGATCAATTTTATTTTCAAACATAAATCAAACATCCTTTCGGTTGACTAAAGCGGTGGGTTACGACGGATTGTTAGATTGACTTTAACGCCTAGATTGTTGCCGTCTAACCCACCCTACTATAAACTCTTATCCCCCCTTTTTAAGGGGGGTTGGGGGGGATCGAACCTAAAATCTATTTTTAATTTAATTATAACCAGCTACTTAGGGTCGCAGATACTAGAAAAAAATCAAGCCACTACAGTGGCACCCCTGAGATAATCTTCTAGTTGGCGACCATTGTCGTGACTGAGATTGCCTAGAGGTAAAGTTTCGACGCTAAAAGCTCTCACCTCGCTCACTTCCAATGTATCTTTGATCTGAAAATTCCCCGCAGCCGTCACTTCAATTAACACTGAAATGGAGTGAATGCGCGGATCACGCTCAAAAGAGGAATAAACCCCCACTAAACGCCCTAAACTAACTAAATTTAATCCTGTTTCCTCTTTTAATTCCCTTTGGGCAGTATTAAAAATATCTTCCCCCCAATCGATCATTCCCCCCGGTAGGGCCCATTTGCCGGTGTCTCTGCGTCGGATTAAAACAATTGTACCATCAGCAAGCCGGGGAATTATTGTCACCCCAGTTACAGGATGACGAAAGATAATTCCCATCACACTTTTAATAAAATACCAAGGACGAATCATGGGAGATGGGGAGATAGGGAGATAGGGAGATAGGGAGATGGGGGGATGGGGAGAGAAATTTTAACTAATACCCCAAAACCCCAAAACCCCAAAACCCCTAACAATATCAATCATGATCGAGAATGGCTTTAGCCTGAATTAAAGCCGATCGCACTTGTTCAAAACCTGTGCCACCATAGCTATTACGGGCCGCCACCACCTGACGAGGAGCGATCGCGTCATAGATATCGGCCTCAAAAGCTGGATGTAATTCTTGCCATTCCGTCAGGGTTAAATCTTTTAATAACTTACCCGCTGCCAAACTGCTTTTAACGACTTTCCCGACTAAATTATAAGCTTCTCGGAAGGGAATTCCCTTACTGGCTAAATAATCCGCCACATCCGTCGCATTAGAAAAATCTTCCGCAACTGCGTTAGCTAATCGGTCGGTTTTAAATTGAATCCCGGTGGCTAAAAGTACCGTCATCGCTTGCAAACAAATCCGCACGGTTTTAACGCCATCAAATAACGCCTCCTTGTCCTCCTGCAAGTCTTTGTTATAGGCCAGGGGTAAACCCTTCATTAAGGTCAATAACGCCTGTAAATGCCCAAAAACCCGCCCTGTTTTGCCGCGCACTAATTCGGGAACATCGGGATTTTTTTTCTGGGGCATAATGCTAGATCCCGTGGCACAACTATCGGTGAGAGTGATAAAACTAAATTCTTGGGAAGACCAGAGAATCATTTCTTCGCTCAAACGGCTCAGGTGGACCATAATCAGACTAGCGGCCGTCATAAATTCAATGGCAAAATCTCGATCGCTAACTCCATCGAGACTATTGTTATACACCTGCTCAAAATCGAGTAAATTGGCGCTGTAATGACGATCAATCGGAAAAGTCGTCCCCGCTAAAGCGCCACATCCTAGGGGCGAAATATTAGTCCTGGCGCGAATTTGCCCTAATCTTTGGTGATCCCGTTCGGCCATTTGAAAATAAGCGAGGAGATGATGGGCTAAACTAATCGGTTGAGCGCGCTGTAGGTGGGTATAACCGGGGATCAGGGTTTCCAGATGGTTTTCGGCGTGATTGACTAAAGCTTGCTGAAAATTGCGAATTTCTTGCCTAATATCATCAATTTGTTGTCTAAGATACAGACGAATATCCGTTCCTACCTGATCGTTGCGCGAACGGGCCGTGTGCAGTTTTTTGCCCACATCTCCCACGATCTCGGTTAAACGACGTTCCACGGCAAAATGCACGTCCTCTTGATCGATGCCGGGGTTAAAGTTGCCGGTGCGGTATTCTTGACGAATTTGTTCCAATCCAGAGACGAGACTATCTGCTTCTTCGGGGCTGATAATACCCGTATAGGCGAGCATTTTAGCGTGAGCGATCGATCCGGTGAGATCGTACTCGATTAATTCGATATCAAAGCCAATACTGGCGTTAAATTCTACGATCGTAGGATGGAGACTACCTTCAAAGCGATCGCTCCAAGTTTTCTTTGCTGTCACTGTTTTCGTTAGATGATTGTGGATAAAGTTAACCAAAATATGCTGGACAATTTTGGGGAATAATCCGGCGCTGATAGCATTACCGCTTCAGGTTAGAAAAATCTCCAACCCTACAAACATAAGAATAGCAAGAATTGCTCACTCTGGCTGAATGCCCATAGGCGAAAAGCTAATAAGAAGTAAAACCTCGAAACATATAACCGGCAATGAAACCGATTAATAGGGCCAATGCTTGCCCAGTTTTGACGAAATTTGAGAAGGCTTTCTGGACATTGCCGATGACATCCACGTCTTGCTCGGAAATAGTCATCAAGACATTGGTAAGAGGCGAAAAGTCGATCGAGACAGATAGATGATGGAAGATGTTGATCACGATGGCATTCCTTAAAAACGAAAATCTACAGAATAAGTTAACATGAAAACGACTAAATCAAAACCACTTTTGTCTCCCTGGCGGTGAGTTGGAAAGGAGGTCAATTTCAAGATGATTGAGATTGCTGGTAATAGGATAATAATAAGTTGCCCGCTTTTGCTAAATCTTGCCCAAAGGCGATAATTCCTTCTTCATGACCACTCATCACTAAAATTTGTTGCTCCTCTAGACGCTCTTCTTGACATAAACGGATAATTTCTGCGGCCATTTCTGGGGTTCCATAGGCGATATTTTCTTGAGTGGTCGGCACTCGATACATTAAATTTTGCCACAGGGGGCGATGATGAATATGAATCACCCCATTAATCTGGGGATTCGCTTCATAAATTGCTCCATGAGTTAAGGTTTCTGAAGAAGCGGCAATTGTTCCCCGACAAGTGACCCGATTTTCTCTCCAATCGTAGTCTATAACTGTGGTGTAATGGGATTCATTTAATACTGGAATCCCCCCGGTGTTAGTGCCAGAAATAATGATTTCTTTGTCTATTTTTCCTCGTTGACTCACATTCCCAAAACCGATTCCGTTATCGTATTGACCGATTAATCCCAGTTGATAGAGGCGATTGCGCCAATAATTTAATTCTGCAATCTCTGAGCTTATTAAGGGACGGTCAGGAATCCAAGTACAATCGTATTTAACGTAACCTTCATCAATCATAGATTTTTCTGAAAATATTCGGGATAATTTTGACAAACTTTCTGCACAAATTCCTGGAGAGGATAGGAAATATTAGTGATATAATTATCTTTAATTACTTGGGAGAATAGGGGTAAAACTTCCGTGTCTAAGGCGGGTTTAAATAAGTCCATCGGCAGGATTAAATCGGAACCTTCCCGCACATCAATTGTCTCAAAATTATCGGCTACAATTAACCAAAGAGGACGCACCCAAAGAGCCGAACGACTTTCGATCACCTGAATTACTTCTCCGTATAAAGTTCGATTTTTGCAGAATAAACTAACAATTTGATGGGGAGTAAATGTGTTCATAGACAATTCTAGTTTTCCTTGATACTAAACTCAATTTTTAGCTATAGCAGTAGGAAGTCTCTGGTTTTCGGGAACGCCGGAACTGCGGAACAGTTTAGTGATCACATTTTGACATAGATTTTAATAAACTGACAAATTACTTAAAATAATTTAAACTTTTTTCCAGAAAAATTGTTAAAAACTTGACATAAATACTAATTTACCCATGTTTGAATGATAATAATTAGGCGTAGGGAATGAGAAAAAATGAATGTATGAGGAGAGACAAGATTTGAGCAGGGAGTAATTAATATATCCTTGATCAATAGGTGCGATCAAGATAGCTATGTAGGTCAAAAAATAGGCAAAGTTTACCAGGATTATCAAGAAGAAAACGAAGAAATGCTCGGCAATACTTGGCAGGAATCCTATCAATTTACCATAGAAGCTTAATAGTTGACTAATCGCAGAAAGCCCCGCGCAAGCGTAAATTTTCCCTTAATTCCTCGGTCATACCCACGTTATCGGCAAACTTTGTTCCCTTCACTTTTGCCCCGCTAAAATTCGCTTGAGTGATGTTGACTTCAACTAAATTAGCTCCTTCTAAATTGGAGCCAATTAAATTAGCTAAAGCCAAACTAGAACGGTAAAAATCAGCATAACTTAAATCGGCATTAGCTAATAAGGCTCCGCTTAAATCCGCTCCCCTAAAACTAGCATGACTGCCGTTAATTTCACTTAAATCAGCATCGGTTAAATTGGCCCCCCGCAGATTCGCTTGATAGAGATTAGCCATGCCTAAAGATATACCACTTAATTCCGCTGCTAGGAGATTTGCCCCAGTAAAATCCGTTAGGGGATCGAGTTCAGCTAATTGGACTAATTCCAGAAAATCATCACTAACAGAAGCATAAACTGCCTCGATTTGTGCTGGCAATTTCTCTAAATTTTCTGATGCTGCCGCTTTCGGTTCAACTAGAACAGTATCTAATTCTACCTGCGATGAACCCAAAGAAATACGACTCAAAAAAGCATCAAATTGATTTTCCATCAGGAAAAATGCTAACTTTCGCTCTAAAATACTATGTTTATTGGGACTTATATCGTGTTTCCATAATCCCGATGTTTCCGTGATACAGATATCGGCAGCTGTCAGCGAAAATTGCACCGTCAGATGATAAGGTTCTTCCTCGACACTGACGGTTACTAGGTTAATCCTTTCGATCGCTCCTGTAAATATTGACTGAGGACTTTTGAAGGATAACCGCCATTGATGATTATTAATACGATTTATGTATAACTCTTGACTAGAAAGAGGATTAGGTACTAGGTGACAATTAACTAAAACAAAATCTAATTTTCCTCCTTTTAGTCCCCATTTAATTTCCCCGCCGAGGAGAGATTGAATTTGAGCTTGTAGGTGTAAAGTTAAATATAAATCAAATTTTTGCGAGTCGGTGGCTACTGGTTCTAGGGTTAACGATACACTATCGGGATAGCGATCGAAGGCAGCTAAAAGACGCATAATCCAAAAAAGAAAAGCTAAAATAAACAGTAAAAAAGTGGTGATTCTCCGGCCCTAAAGCTGAGAACTCACCCCTATTTAAAACAATAGCTGATTTTCTCGATCCTCGATTAACATTTCTTCGGCGATCGCTGAATGATTACCCCTGAAAATCAAGATTAAATTAGTTGACTTTCTCTTTTTTGCCGATATTGCCGTCTGCATTAAAAAACATCGGCAAAAAGCGTTCCATAAACATTTGTGGATCACGATTCCAGGCTTTTTGCGCCGCTTCTACCCGGAATAATTGCAATTTCGGGTCGAGAAGGGTTTGGGGTAAACGTTCCATCAGATATTGAGGACGTTCCCAAAGCGGCATAGTAGCGGCGATTTCCATTAAATGACCGACGCGGCGCAATTCTGCCCCCAGGGTGATATCCATACCCGATTCATAGGCGGCCTGTTCGATCGCTGAGTATTTGGCCTTCGCTTTTTCGACTTTTTGCCGATGTTCGGGGCTTTTTTGGGCAATTTTGGCTAACCAACGATTGCCCCAACGCACATGACCCGCTTCTTCAGGAAAAATTTTGGCGATCGTTTCCTGAATTTTCAGATTTTCTGGGGTTTGTTCCCCTGCTTTGAGGGCATAGATATGGGCGGCAAAGTATTGGCATCCCCGTTTTTCCGTGACGTTAATTGCCGCTAGGGCCGCAATCAGTCCATCTTCCCTTTGTTCTTCGCCTTGGAATTGATCTTGATCGAGAAGACGTTCAAATTCATCGATATAGGACAACCCCGGCGGTTTCCCCACATCGGCCCCCAATTCGATCAATAAATCGGTTAACCAGTAGGCATGGCGGGCCTCATCGGCAACGTGGTGGGAAAGATCCTGGATCAGTTCTTTCGGTTGTCCGTCTAAGGTTTCGATCAGTTCGGTGAGGTCTTTACAGCTACGTTGTTCGTTGTAGCGGTAGCGGTTGAGGGTGACAAGATGAATTTCGCGATCGCTAATGACCCGCTTCATGATGTCGCGAGCGCTCATCGTCTTCTTGAATTTACGAGGGTAAGCAACGGTCATGAGTTTGTATAGTTTTGTAAAGGTCTTCCCGTATTCTAACCCCTAAGAATTGAGGAAGTGTTTAAGGCTTGAGGTTTGTATCGTTTTGTAAACGGCTTTCCCTATTCTAACAGTAATTCGAGTTTTGTAAGAGATCTTATGAACAGAATTAACAATATTGTTTTGGTTCACGATTTTTGGGCTGATGGTTCTAGTTATAATCAGATAACTGCCAGTTATTAGCCGAAGGATACGCAGCGATCACAGTGCAAAATCCTCTCACTTCTCTAGCCGATGACCTAGCTGCGCCGAATTGGTATATTGTCTCTAGTCAAGATCAAGCCGTACCCCCAGAATTACAGTTTAATTTGGCCGAGAGAATGGGAGCAAAGACAGTGGTTTTGGCATCCGGTCACGTCCCGACTATTTCCCATGCTTCAGAGGTTTTAGAGGTGATTAGAGAAGCATCGAATAGGGGATAAGTAAATCGCCATTTTCTCCTTAAACAATACCCGATCGCAGGGCAATTACGGCCGCTTGTACTCGGTCGTCCACGGCTAATTTATTCATAATTCCCCGCACATGGGTTTTAATCGTATTGGTACTTAAATAAAGTTGTTCGGCGATTTCAGCGTTACTTTTGCCCTCGACAATTAACTTTAAAACCTCCATTTCTCGCTCCGATAAAAGTGCTAGATTGGCATGAGGTTGCACTGCCGGCGGTTTGAGATTATCCATGACTAAACGAGCAATTTGGGGGTCTAAATAGGTGGCCCCGTCCTTGGCCGCTTCAATGGCGGCCAAAAGGCGATCGAGACTCGCTCCCTTGATACAATAGGCATCAGCACCACTAGCCAGCGCCGCGATCACTTCCTGTTGCAGAGTGTGGGAAGTGAGCATGACCACATGAACATTAGCTAAACCCTCCTTAATCTGTTTAGTTGCCGCAATGCCATCGAGACGGGGTAAACCGATGTCCATGACCACTAAATCCGGCCGTAGGGATAGGGCTAATTGTACCCCCGCTAGACCATCACTAGCTTGACCGACAATCTCAAAATCCGGCTGTTCACTAAGTGCTTGTTCTAAACCTAACTGCATTAAAGGATCGTCTTCAACAATTAAAATCCGCATGATCTTTGATTCCTAACGGGAAAATGTACGGTTTTCACCCATCTGCATGAGGCAGAACTACTCCTAGTTTAGGCAATCTGGAGATAGATTAACAGTGATTCAGTGACCAGTGATCAGTGATCAGTGACCAGTGATCAGTAAACAGTAATCAGTAATCAGTGAAAAGACAGTGGGAAACTACTATTTAATACTGCTCGCTTAATACATACTGCTCACTTAGAACTCAAATCTGATAACTGATAACTGATAACTGATAACTGATAACTGATAACTGAAAATGCTACAGATTTCATCAGATCGGTCTAAAATTGTGCTTGTTGCCCTAGTTTATCTGGGTGTTGGTTGGCTAGGCTATCTCTGCTTAAATTTAGGGTTGCGACCTTCCCCGATTTGGATGAGTGCTGGTATTGGCTTAACTGCTGTTTTTTTAGGGGGAAAAAGGCTAGTTTTAGGCGTTTTTATCGGTGATTTGCTTCTTACCTTCTTTTTAGGGGCCAGTTGGCCCATAGCCCTATTTTCGGCGCTCGGGAGCAGTTTATCGGCTCTGTTAGGGGCGCAATTCCTGCATTATCTGAGATTTTCCGCCACTTTACAGCGTATTCGCGATATCCTTTTACTGGTATTTTTAGCGGCCCTATTAGCCTCGGCAGTCAATGCCACTATCGATACTTTTGCCCGTAGTTGGCTAAATACTTGGGATTGGCGACAATTTGGACAGTCTTGGGGCATTATCTGGCTCGGAGATAGTACGGGAATCTTAATGACCACGCCGCTGCTGTTGCGTTTTTTCTTCAATCATCACTCCCTGCGAGAACCACGGCAACCCCAACGCCTTGGCGAGGCCTTACTTTGTCTGAGTTTGCTAACGGTGGTGACTTCCGTGGTTTTTGGTGATCAACCAAATTTTCTTAACCCCGATTGGAGTATGGTGCAGTACCTCGAATATCTGCCTTTTCCCTTTGTGGTTTGGGCCGCCATGCGTTTTCAGACTTGGGGAGCGGTAATAGCGAATTTTTTAGTATCTATTTTAGCTTTGATGGGATTAGCTGGGGGAATCAGCCCTTTTATCCTACAGGCTCCCGATTATACCAGAGGTGTCCTGATCTTACAAATCTTTTTAGTCATTGTCATGTCAACTTCTCTGTTTTTATCGGCGGCGATTACCGAAAGACAACAGATCGATCGAGCTTTAAATGAAACTTTAGAACGAGAACATTTATTAACACAAGTTGCTTTAAAAGTCCATCAATCTTTAGATATAGATCAGGTTTTGAATACCATTGTTGAGGAAATTAGAAATTTTCTCGATGCCGACCAAGTCTATATTGGTCACTGTCAAGAGGGGGGTTGGGCCAAGGTAATCGCCGAGTCCCGTCGTCCCCAGATTCCCCCGCTCATGGGTTGGTTTCCCGAACCAGAATTACTAGAAGAATTGGGACAATTATTTTCTTTAGATAAGTTAATTATTGCCGATAATACCGCTAAGGTGCAAACTCTGCCCACTCTCAAGGGTTATTACGAATACCTGCAAGTTAAATCCTCTTTAGTTTTACCTCTAACGGTTAATAATCAACATTTAGGTGCTTTAGTTGTCCATCAATATTCCCATCCCCGTCATTGGCAAAAAAGCGAGGTCAAATTATTAGAACAGTTAGCCACCCAAGTTTGTATCGCTATCGGCCAAGCGCAACTATATCAGAGGGTGCAAAGCTTGAATAATAATTTAGAACAGGAAGTGGCAGCCAGAACCCTGGAACTGCGGGAAAAAGTCCGAGAAATTCAGCGTTTATACGAAATGAAAACGGTTTTTTTACAGGCAGTATCCCACGATCTCCGCACTTCGATTATGGGATTAATGATGTTATTAAAAAATTTACAGTGTCGGCAAACAGAAAAAGTAACTATCTCGCGAGCAATGCTCGATCAGGTGGTGCGTAGTTGTGATCGACAATTAACTTTAATTAATGCTTTATCAGAAAATCATTTTGCTGAAGAACGGCCTTTAATCTTGCATCGTCAACCTCTATCTTTAAAAGAACAGGTGAAAATTTGGCTCAAAGATTGGCAAAAAGATTTTGATTTATACCAAGCTACTTTTATTAATCTTCTCCCCGATAACTTACCCGCTATTGATGCCGATCCTTGTCAGCTAAGAAGTGTTTTTGAACAATTATTAAATAATGCCTTAAAACATAATCCTCCACCGATTCAATTAGCTTTAGATGCTCGTATTGACCAAGATATGCTCTACTGCACTTTAAGCGATAATGGCATTGGCATGGACGAAGAACAATGTCAACATCTTTTCCATTTATATGTAAGAAATCTTCATAATCAACACCTAACGGGAATCGGTTTAGGTTCCTACCAATGTCGGCAAATTATCGAGGCTCACTCCGGGAGAATTGGAGTAAAAAGTACCCCCCAGATTGGCTCACAGTTTTGGTTTACTTTACCCCTTGCCCATCAAAATTATCGAGTAATTAAGCAGGAGTTAGTCAACAGTAATTAGTGATTTTTAACGATATCGAGATGATTATGCTTATCGATCTTCTGAGACTCTGGGGGATATGAAATTAAGATATATAGCCTGAAATCAAGAGGTGGTAGATGGTTAAGCCACTCCCGGCCTAGCCAAAGGTTAAATTCAAGGCTTTTAAGTCCGACTTGTCAAGTTAAGGAAGTTACAGTGAGTTGGATGCTGTCTCGATTATTGCCATAGGCGATGATCACATCGTTAGCAAAGCAGTAAAGCCGTCCTGTTTTTGGGGCTATAAACTGTTTATTTGTGCCAATGAGGAAGAAACTATCTTGATCTTTATCAATTGAACCAATCATTGAAAACCAAGGAGAATTAGGCATTCGTCGTAGTCCTTCACATAGTTTCAGAAAGAAATTAGGACTTTCATAACCATCAGCATTAGAGGTAATTGTCCAGTCTGTCCATTGACCTGTTGCTTGAAAATGATATTCTTGTCCAGCGACAAGATTAATTCCTGTATCGTTCCAGATTAGTTTTGAGTCTATGGTTACAGGGAGATTTGTGTTTTGCATTACCTTTCCTCCTTTTTTATAAAGGCTGTGAGATTTGAAATCACACTAAATAATTAGCTTAATGAAATGGCTCTGGTATTTTGTTGACATCAATCCAAATTTCAAATTGTTTTTTAGGGAGATTAGGATAATTTTCCGATAGATCATGGCTAACAAAACATCCCTCTGGTTTTTCAGGACAATACTTTTGTTTAAGAGTTACCTGTAACTCATTAGCTAACGCTTTTTCTTCCGTATGAAAATATCGAATATCTCCATATTTGCCAGAAGGAGACTTATATTCCTCAATAAATTCTATCCCTGGAGCATTCCATTTTTCTGATAATGTTTTTCTCAATTTCTCAATATCTTCCTTCTTATTTTGATTGTTATATTGAATAAAAACTAACCCTTTTTTACCTTGACCTTCTTTTGATTCATTAAAGATAGCATTGACAAATGTCCTTTTATTTTCTTGTTCTGGAGACAATTCTATTTTTTCTCCTTTTTTAGGAATTTCAGCAGGATTCGGTTCAGCCAACTTAAAAGTTTTATCTCGCCAACCCTTGCATTTATCATCTTTGAGAAAACAAAGAATATCAATGGTTTTACTTGTGGCTAGAGATTCTGGACTTTGGGATAATAAGTTATTGTAATTAACCCGAAGAATTGTGTCAGAAATATCTATCCAAAACTTTCTGTGCGGTATTTTAATTTCTTTTTTTTCTAAAACAAATGGTATTGTAAATCCTTTTTTTTAGCTTAATTCGTCTTGCTTTTCTACAATAAATAATGAATACAGAACACTCAAAGCAATTTCCCTTTGTTTCTCATCTTTTGATAGATTGTCAATCGTACTTTCCATGAACTTTGCAAATTCAAGTTCCTGTTTCAGAATGTCCAATTTATGATTTGTAATCCCACCAAAAACTGCAATAATCACAAGTATTATTGTGTTAAGACTATTAACCCAATTCCAAGTAGTTTCTGAACGATTTTTGTTGATTTCAGAAATCTCTTTATCTTGAGAAGAAAGATTATTGTTCATGGTGTCAACCTCTACTTAACATGAAAATACAATTAAACGCAAATCATTATCTATTTCTATTCTGCCAATCCTGTTTGACCATGTTGTCAGAAGGCAATTGAATAATAATTGCTTCAAATTTTTGACGCTCGGATGAGTTACTAATGCCGAGTCCAAAATCAATTAATCGTAATGACATTTGACGATTTAATGAAGATTGCTGTTTTAAAATTGAGAGCAAAAAATTCGGGTTTTGGTTGGCAAAATTGGTAATGGATTCGGCATAAATTTCTGCATTTACCCCATCCATTGCGCCAGACATTTTAATGAGGGTTTCTGCGGCCATGCGATTACCTTGTATTGCCTGTTTACTTAAATGATTCATGGTAGGATATCCCACTTCGTATAAAAGATAATGGGCTGTATCACAAGAAACTTTGCCGATTTCGTTACCCGCAACCCAACCCTGAAAAGGGCTATTAATTTGCCACCAACCTTGACGTTTTATTGTCAGAGAAAGAGAAAATCCAGTTGGTAATGTACCAACAATATTATTTTTTTGAACCCTAGGAACAGAACGCACATTGACATAACCATCCGAAGCGGTAACAGCAAACTGTTCACACTGTTCTGCGTGGAGAGGGTTAATCACCACACTTACGAATAAGGCTGATGCCAGTAAAAGTTTGTACATTGTTCGTGAGTAAATCACCGAATCAAAAAAGAGTAGGGTGATCACTATGAAAGATCATTATGATCACCCTTGAGTAAGCTATTATTGAGGTTGAGGACAAGTTCCTAATCCCCAATTGACATACAAGTCGCGCAGTTGTGGATTCTCATTTTCCCGTAACCAACTGACAAATTTTTTGTAATCTGCAATATTGTATATTCCAATACAACCAGCCGTACCGGGAGAATTAGGATTTCCAGCAGATGTTACTCGATTCCAATCAATATGAATTTCGATCGCACTGCGCCGTGTAGAATTAGGACCTTTATAACCAATCGGTGTGCTAACAGGTCCTAAGCCATTATTAAAAACGACAGGGCCATATTTATCTTTGCTATTTGCCCAATTAATATTATTGATATACCATTGACCTTCAGGTAGCGGTTCCATTGAGCCAGAAACGCTCTGAGAACCAGCGCGGAAAAATTGCCGATTAGGTTGTCCTGAACACACCTCAAGACTATCTTTGACTTGACCATTCTTGATATATTCTAGGAGCAAAACATAACAACCAAAGCGATCTTTACGGTTAGTTTTTGTTAATCGCAGGTAGGTTTTTCCAGGTTGTGGTTGATCTGTAGAAACTACACCATCTTCTCCCCACAATTTAGCCCATGTTTTCGTTCCGACTTTACCATCCGCTTGACTTTGACCAAAAACATCTGCTTGGAATCGTCTGACAGCATTATCAGTACCACTGCCAAAATCCCCATCAATTTCTCCGTTATAGTAGCCTAAATCTTTCAAACGTTGTTGCATTTCTGCAATATCTTTGCTAGAGATTCCTGCATCATTATCAGTCATTCCTTTTAACAGTAATCCTCGCTCTAAAGTAGGCGGATTGGCAACCCTCGATAGAGCTTGAGTACGCCCCTCAAATTCAACTCGATTACCTGCTGGAATTTGATCATTTGGTGCGGCGATATGGAAATTCTGAGCATTAGGATATTGTCGCAATACATCAATTAAATCTTCTTTAAGAGGACTTTTTAGGGTAATAATTTCGACAACTTGAGCAGCCTTATACGCCACAACAACGGTATTTTGATTTTCTAAGAATCCTTTAAGCCAAGTAGCGGAACTTTGGGGAGAGGGTTCTAGATCAATAGGTTCACCAAATCCATCTGTTTTACGAAATAGTTCTTCTTCATCTTTACGGCGATTAACTAACCCTTCAAGAACCACTCTTTGTCCGTTTACGGTTGCTTTATTCCATTCTTTAAACTGATTAGCCGCTTCGTTATAATTTGGCTGATTTAACAGACGTCGTAAGGTACTGTCTTGAAAAGCTCCAATGCCTACGTTATAAGCAAAGGAAATTAAAGCGTCAAACTGATTTTGATTTAGAGCAACATTTACCAATTTATCCACAGCTTTTGCTTTTTCCTCACATTCATGGACAAGGAAACCTTCTGCTTGTTGATCGGTAATAGTATCCCCTTCCCGAACACGTCGTCCATCAGGATAACAAGTTGTTCCAATTCCAATTGTCCAAACGCCAGCTGGACATTTATAAGCGGTAAGCTTACAACCTTCCCATTTTTTGATTATATCGATACAGTTTTGTGATACTTTCATGGCAAATCCTCCTAATTAGTTCAGATTATGGGTTTTTATGTAAGTAAAGTGAAAGCGACATTTTTGAGGGAGAGAAGTGCTAAACAGAGACTATTTCTTTCTTTCTCAAAGCACCAAGCTCTTGCTCAAGAATCATTTGAATTTCGCGAATAGCAGGTTCATAGGGTGGATTAATATTCAGGTCTGTCCAGCGATTTTTAACACTTTCATGCAAATTGCTAACATCCCCTTCAAACTGACGAGGTGCTGTCCCCGCTACATTAAATGGCCATTTTGACGTATTATCAAAAGGCGCACTACAATTGGGATGAACTTCCTGTTGAATATAACTTTTATCTAAGGCCAAACCCAAGGCTTCGACTTGTTCCATCATCCACAATAAAGCTCCATCAGATAGGCCAGATTCTTCCTGAGAACCTCCCCCAACGCAACCATGACCCCCAGGAAACCAAACTTGAACCACTTGTTCTTTTTGTTGTCTGATGTGGGTAGAATGGGGACGCATTAGTGTTACATCAAAGACCTTACGAATTTCATCAATAGCAACTGCATGAAACGCCTTTTCAATTGTGGGATTGATGGTCGAATCATAAAAGCGATAACGTTCGTTGAACTTTTCATCTAAATGCAGAGAATGAACGATATCGGGGATACCTAAAGAAGCAACCGTATCCCAACAGCATAAGGCCTTAATGGGAACCCGTCGTCCATACTTATTACGGAAATCAATGGCATTTTTACCGTTAGGTGCGTTATTTGGGTCTTGTTTTTCTCGGTAAATTTCGTAGGCTTTGGGAATTTGTCGGATAAATTCCCGATACAACAAACCACAATTATAAATTAACCCAGCTAAACAGCGTACAGTGTAAGCTCCCCGACTAAACCCAAAGAGATAAATTTCATCTTCAGGTTGATAGTTTAAGCACAGAAAACGATAGGCATCCTCAATCTTATGATCCATGCCAATGCCTAAAGCACCTCCAGCAATTTTAATTAAAGTATCAGTTACCTCGGCATTAGATTGTTTTGTCCCAATCCCTTCGTCATAATAGATGATTTGACGGATGGGATTGCCCTTACTATCATCAAGTGGTGTGATAGCTTGCACCATTTTGACAACATTGGTAGGATAACCTTGTCCTAAATCTTGCCAAGTTCCATCACAACAAACAATAAGACGGCTTTTCATAGCGATGAACCTCCTAGGTTTCTTAAAACTCGCCAGTTTACGAAATATTTGAGGATTCTAGTGAATCATGACTCAAAATTATCAAGATTTTCCTTGAGGTAAAATTCCCGCAAGACTCAACCGAGACAAAGGAATTTCTAACCCTGTTCGGAAGTGATATAGATGAGTTAGATAGCTGGCGTGACTAGGTAAAATTAGATGCGGTACTTATACTTAACACTCTAGATTATTGATCAGAATTTACTGCCCTAAAGACTTAAAATTAATACATTTCTTTAGAGTTATGTATATAAGTTTACAGAATATTGTTGAGCTATTTACTAATAAAAAAAGTTGAGTTTGATTGCAAACCATCTTAACACCTAAGCCCGCCAACCTGAACTTTAGCCGATTCTCGATCGCAATTTTAGCCCACCCTAGCACTGCGCTCTTTTCCCAGGAGGATTTTTAGCAAGAAAAATGATCTGTCTGCCTGAGAACAGGCTATAGTGATCATCAAACCCTCAGTGAAAAACTTCCCGTGTCTTCAGTATTCCGCCTTCCTCCCTATTTTTCTCCCGCTCTGCAGCGTCGAGTCATGAAAACTCTCGCGGCAAAAAAAACCCGTCAATTCTTGACATGGGCGGCAGCTTGTGCTAGTTTTTTGATCCTCTGGACGTGGAATTGGCAGTTAGTTTTGGCCACTTTAACCGGGGTGGGAGCGATGATCGGAGTTTACCATCTCCAGGGTCAAAACTGGCCATCGCTGTGGCTGTGGGGGCGTGCTTTTTTCAGCGCCGATAGCGGTAAGTTAACTTTAGCGGTAGTCTGTGGCGGTTTGGGCAGTTTAGCCACCTATCTCGCTGTCGCCATTTGGACCTATGCCGAAAATCGCTGGTTGGCCCTGGCCTCAATTTTGCAAGGATTTGGCACGGTTTTGACTTTAATCCTGCTAGGATGGCATTTTCTCGACCATCGCGGTCAAAATGAGTCCAAAAACTTTGATCGCTGGTTAGAAAAATTAACCGTCAATGATCCCTTAATGCGCTTAATGGCAGTCCGACGTTTAAGTGAAATGCAACTTTCCCCCAGTCGTCGAGAACAATGCCAAGAATACTTCCGTTATCTTCTCTCGCGAGAAACCGATGCACAAGTGCGATCGGCTTTACTCGATAATTTTGCCAGCAAAGAAGCAATCAAACCGCAACCTTTACAAATACCCCTACAGGTGAGAAAATCCGTCCTCAAATCAGTGAACAGTAAACAGTAATCAGTGAACTGAAAACTCACATCTGATAATAAATCCGTTAAGTATAGGCTACTTATGAGGAGAGGCAAAAGGGAGAATAAATAATCAGTTTTTAATAACTGGATTTAGTATGATAACTGATAACTGAATCCTACCCCACCAAGAAGATAACTGCTATAGTTAAAGCTAAGGCTAAATGTTGACCGCTAGAGGCTGAAGACGATATTTTTTTACACCAAAGTTAACTCGCGCTCCTCGATATTTTGGAACATCAGTGTACTCAGATAACGTTCCCCGAAACTAGGCTGAATCACCACAATTAATTTACCCTCATTTTCCGGTCGTTGGGCCAGTTGAATCGCCGCACAAAGATTGGCACCGGAAGAAATCCCCGAAAGCAACCCTTCCTCTTTTGCCAGACGACGACCAAATTGAAAAGCTTCCTCATCACTGACAGTAATTACCTCATCAATCAGCTCTGTGCGTAAAACTTCGGGAATAAAACCCGCACCGATACCCTGAATTTTATGGGGACCGGGATTACCACCGGAAATCACCGGACTATTGAAAGGTTCCACCGCGACTACTTGAAAACTAGGTTTACGCGATTTAATCAATTCAGCGACTCCCGTAATTGTGCCTCCAGTACCCACACCTGCAACAATAAAATCTACCTGTCCCTCCGTATCTTGCCAAATTTCCTCAGCAGTGGTGAGACGGTGAATTTCTGGGTTAGAAGGGTTGCGAAATTGTTGCAACATATAAGCGCCGGGGATACTATCGACAATTTGTTGAGCGCGTAAAATTGCCCCTTTCATACCTTGGGAACCGGGGGTAAGTTCTAGGGTAGCACCGTAGGCTTTTAACATCGCCCGGCGCTCTAAACTCATCGTTTCCGGCATAGTTAAAATCAAGCGATAACCCTTAGCTGCCGCAGTCATCGCAAGGGCAATTCCCGTATTGCCAGAGGTGGGTTCCACTAAAACCGTGGTTTCTGGATTGATTAAACCCGCTTTTTCGGCGCTATTAATCATGTGAGTGCCAATGCGGTCTTTGACGGAAGCAGCGGGATTCATCCCTTCTAATTTCATCACAATTCGGCCAAGACAGCCCTCCGCCTGGGGAATCCGATTCAATTGTACTAAAGGAGTGCGGCCAACCAATTCGGTGACATCGTGAGCGATACGCATGATATTTTCTCTGTCTGGGTGATTCGTGTGCTTAGTTATAGCGGTAAGCTCTCAGCTTTAGCGTTTGAGAATTTCCTCACTAGCCAAGGAGGCGCTATATAGCTCACTTATAGCAAAGGCCAGCCCTAGATCGGTAAAATTTCCATTTTCCTTTGTTTCTTTCGTCAGTCCGAGTTGATTTCCAGAGACAGGCACAACTACCATGACCGATAAGATTGCTTTTTTCCAAAAGCTTATACTTGTACTAAAATAACTATGGATAGTTTACTAAAGTCAGAATTACGGTCATGACCATTAAATCTAATCTAGCCCTATTGAAAGAACAACATATAGAAATCAAGGGCTATTTGAGCGATAGGTTAAAAGCACGTCATCTAGAATGGATTGTAGAACATCTTGATGATCCTGTAGCGGCGGAATTGTTCCAGATTATCATACAAGAACGAAATGAGAGAGCCAAAGTTAATTCAAATCAGTCCTTGCAAATATCCAGACACGAGGGCAAAATTGAACAGTTAGGAAAAAGTAATCAGAATTTATACAACCAGAATGTTGAGCTTAAACAAGAAGTCAGTTATTGGCAAGAAAAAGTTAATGAATTGCTACAAAAGTTAGAGCAGTTACGTCAAGATTTATTAGATTTTGATCAATCTGAGATTTATCGTTTAGGTCAATGGTTAAAGGCTAGTCTATCTAAAACTGGCCAGGAACGTCAACAGGCTTTACTAGAAAAGGAATTAGTTCATAAAGACAGTTATAATCTAGCGGTGAGCGATCTAAAAAATACTATTCAGCAACAACAGGATGGGATTACACAAATAAAAGAGCGAGCCATCTCTACAGTTGAATCTCTGGAAAAAACTAATGATAAACTACGAAGACAACTGGGGGATATTAAAAAGTATATTATTAATAACTATGGCGATAAAAAGTGGCAAGAAATCACTCGTTACTTTGCAGATGACCAGGAACTGAAGCAATGAAGTTACTAGAAGAAATAAACTATCGCCAATGGCAAAAAAGAAATAGTGAACTATTTCATGACCTTTCCCTAGAGCAACAAAGACAAGCGAGAAAAAAGGGCTATTATAATAGCGGCTGGGGGAAGGTTAAAAGCTCTTGGGAGCTTCTTCAGGATTTTAAAAATAATACTTATAAAGTTGTCAGTTTATTTGAGCATGAATTAAATAAGGGAAATCTTGTCAAAGCCATTGATTTAGCCATTATTGAGTCTGAAAAAGCTAAAAAAATATCTGAAGAAGGAAAACAAGAGTTAGAAAAAATCTCGAAAAATTTGCATGAAATAGCAGATAAAGCTTCGGCTAAATATCCCTTATTATGATTATTATGTACTGCCATGACTAAAATATCAAAATCAAAGTTGTCTCAATTATATAGCTCCGATGAAATTGCAGAAATCTGGAATGCTAATCAACATCTAGCAGTTATCGAACATCCCCAAAAAGGATTAATTAGCCCGAATCAATATCGAATAATGGCCAAAGAAAAACCCTGTCCTTTTTGTGGCAAAAAGATGAAACATGGCGAAGAATTTAAAACTTCTTCCCAGTCAGAAGCTATCAAAAGGGGTTACGAATATAATAATTATCAAGGGGAAAAAGTTATTAATCAAATCAATCAGATATTTTTTCATCCCAATTATGTCACTATCGATCATATAATTAATAAAGCCCGCTGTCCCGAAAAAATGTTTGATTTTGATAATTTACAACTGGTATGCTGGCAGTGTAACCAAGCAAAAAGTGATGATAATGCCTATGAACTTCGTCACACTTATGAGTATTTATCTAGTCTAGTCGATCAAACAGCAATTCGTTATCCTCTTCTAGAAAAGACCAATGACTTAGCCAAGTTTAACAAACTTTTTAATAAACCTTAATTAAGTTTATAATCTGAGCAAATAGCCTTCAACTCTAATCGAAAACTCCTAGTAAAATTCAACTATAATTGAATTGAGCTAATCTGAATCAAAATGAATAACTTGTTTGCTTTTGCCTCATGTCTAAAAGAGACAATTGACACCTATCATTACGTCGCACTTTAGCAAAGGAGAATTTAAAGTCAGGCTAAATTTTTGTTAATTTTTCTTGACTATTATGACAAAAGATGCTAGGTTTTTAGATAATTTTCAGTAGTTTTTGATAAAATCATCACAAATTACTGGCAAGTTGGATTATTAAAAAAGGTTGAGCGCCGATGGTCAAACCCGAAACCTAGCTGCTAACAACCGAAAAAGTTGGGTTAGTATGAGGGGAGATACCCTCTGAGGAGTTGCACTAATTATATGGACATCAAATTAATCTTGTTGGCATTAACGGCTGTATTCACCGTCTCTTGTCTCTTTTTCGGCACCCGCAACGGTTTTTACGATAGCGATAACTACGATGGCAATGGTTCCGCTCACTAACCAGTCATCATGATCAGGGTTGCCATGGTTCAACGCTCTACTGCCGTCTGGGGGTCAAAATCCCTTTTATCCTGTTTACCTTTTGGTGTCGGTCACGCGTCGGAAGGGGTTTGTCTCCTCCTGAAAATCGGTCCCTATCGCATACTTTTAGATTGCGGTTTGGCCGATATGCAACCCCTGACCCAAAACAAAAAACCACCCGTGGATCTGGTGTTCTGTAGTCATGCCCACAGCGATCACATCCGTGGGTTAATGGCTCTCCATCAGACCTATCCCCAATTGCCAGTTTATGCCAGTGAGGTGACAGTACAACTGCTGCCCCTACAATGGCCCGATTCTGTCGAGGAAATCGGCAGTTTCTGTCAGGGTTGGCCATGGCGATCGCCGATCGCTCTCTTTGATGATCTCACCGTCGAGATTTTTCCGGCTGGCCACCTACCTGGGGCCGCCGTGGTTCTCTTCACCTACAAAACCCCCAAACGCACCTATAAGGTCCTCTATACCGGCGATTTTTCCCTGTCTAATTTTCAACTGGTGGAAGGATTATCGATCGATCTGCTGCGGGGAGTATCCCCCGATGTGCTGATTATTGAAGGCAGTTACGGCACCGAACGCCATCCCCACCGACGACAGCAGGAAAAACAGTTGATGAATCGCATCTATCATGCGATCGCTGAGGGGCAAAATGTCTTACTACCCGTCCCCGCTTTGGGATTGGGTCAAGAAATTTTAAAATTACTGAGATCGCACCACCAATTCACAGGCCGCGACATTGATATCTGGGTTGGGGGCAAGATCGCTAAAGCTTGCGATGCCTACCTAGAAATTTTACCACAATTTCCCGCATCTGTCCAGAATTTTGCCAAACATCAGCCCTTATTTTGGGATGAGCGCATCTGTCCCCGGTTGCGAAGGTTGCCAGAAAAACCGACACCTCTAGGGGGAACCACTCCGATCATTTTACTAATCGATCGCCTAGAGGAGGTGAGTAAATATCTGCAAGGGGATAAACCTTGGTTAATGTTAGCTCCCCAACACCTGCACGATATCAACCTGGAGAATCCCCGATTAAAAGCGGCACAGCGTTCGGGATTAATTAGCCAAGAAACCTATCTACTGGCCGAACATAGCGATAGTCGCAACACCACCCAACTGATCCATAACCTGCGACCACAGCATATCATGTTCGTCCATGGCTCGCCCCTATATCTAGCGGATTTGACCAGTTTAGAAGAATTACAAAGCCGTTATCAACTCCATTCTCCGGCCGTGGGAACCCTGGTAGAATTGCCTATTGGCGATCGCTTTATGCAACCGACACCCCCGGCCCCCAGTCACTATGAGGGAGAATTAAATGAATCGGACTCGATCATCACTATCACTTTACCAGAGTCGATCACCCGGGATCCCCGGTGGAGTAATTTCGCGGATACGGGACTGGTGGAAGCTCGCTGGCAAGGGGAAGAATTATTATTGCGGGGAGTCTCCCAACGGGAATTATTAAGCGAGAGTCCTAATCGCATCACCAAAGCTTTAGAGGAGATGGATTGCTGTCGTGTCTGTGTCCACTACAAAAGTCAGCGCTGTTGGAATCCCGCTTCTCCCCTCTACGGTTTTAAAGTGGTTGCCGAAGGCTATTGTCCCGTTTTTGAAGCCAATATATGATTAGGGTCTGCTGAAAAACTTTGGGGGTTAGGAGTCGGTCGTTAGGAGTCAGTATTCGACTTCCCCCATACAGAAATACTAAAAAATTAAATTTTAACTCAGGCTCTGTAAGACTTTTAGCCATAGCTAGTATATTCCTAGGGGGAAGTTCAGAAATAAAAGCATGAAAACTGACACGATTTTTTATCAACTCTTTCAATCTTTCCCCTCTATCTTCTTTGAATTAATTCAACTCCCTATCAGCGAAGCCAATAACTACCGCTTTGACTCAGTGGAAGTCAAACAACTTTCCTTTCGTCTCGATGGAGTCTTTCTGCCTCAAAATAATCACCCCCAGACTCCT
>NZ_JADBTX010000016.1:0-110713 GCF_020245945.1 Microcystis sp. M015S2 | reverse complement strand
GTGACCGAAGGCATCGGCGGGGGTGGAGACGGCTACAGTCAGGAAGTTGCCGCCTTCCAGGTAGGAACTGGCTAACCCGTGGGTGTACCAGGAGGTGACGAAGGTGGTGCCGGTTAACCATCCACCTAGGGCCATGAAGGCACAGGGGAAGAGTAGTAAACCAGACCAACCGATGAAGACGAAACGGTCTCTTTTGAGCCAGTCATCGAGAGCATCAAACAGCCCTCTTTCTGGGGCGCGTCCGACAGCAATGGTCATGGGGGTTTTCTCCGAAAAATGTATATTATTGCTAAGATTCCGCGCTCTCTTCTCCATCTATCCGAGCAGGCGAGCAGATGTGTGGAAGAATTGTGAGAAATCTTTACTTTTCTTAACTTACACTATATTGGAAAAAATGACCAATATTTTTTAGGTCGATCTTAAAAAAATCTAAAATTTTTCGGGAGACCACTTGCTGGGCGACATTCGGCATTGCTTGGTATTGTCGTCTTCACGTCCTTGTGTCCCAATAATTCCTGTACGGTGCGGATATCGTGGCTATCTTCGGGCAAATGGGTGGCAAAGCTGTGGCGCAAGGCGTGACAACTGCCATATTTCTTACAGTCGAGGGGATTGGGCTTCTTCTTTTATCGGCAAATGCGGTAAAATCCACTTGGCGGAATACTAGACCGCTCTGGAGCGGTAATTATGCCAAAATTGAGGTGATTAAACCGCACAGTTGACAAAGTGTTGAATACTAGAGAGTAATAATGGCTAATTGTCCTAATTGTGGTTCTAATCATATTCAGCTTAAAAAAGAAACTAACGTTAGTTGGGGACGTGCCGCTGCTGGATGGGCTTTATTTGGAGTTGTTGGTGGTGCTGTTGGAGCCGTTACAGGTGAAGATAGAAATGTAAATGCTTGCCTTGACTGTGGAACATCTTGGAAAGCTGGAGATCTTTATAAAACTCTTCAAATCATAAAGAACTCAACAGGTGTAAATCTTGATTTAGCTAGAGATGAAGATCGTCTCTACATGAACGAGTTTATGGTTGAACTTAGTCCTTATCTTGAAGAAATTTCAAAAAAAGAGAAAGAGGGTAGAAAACTTGTTGAAGAAGTTCAAAATAAATCAAGTGAAAGTACTGCTGCTGGATGTGGTGGTGGATGTCTTATCTCATTTGCAGGATGCACTACAATAGCTGGCTCAGCTTCAGGTGGTGTACTTCTTCTAACGCTGCTTATTCCACCAATAGTAGGTATGTTGATTGGCATATTAGCGGATTCAGCAAACAAAAAATCTATTGAAAAGAAAAAAGAAGAAACTCAAAGAAGAGTTGAAATCATGAAGCATGATGCTGAAGAGGAATTTAGAAATAAGGTAAAAATATTCATGAGCAACCACTCTTTATAAATTAGCTATTATGATGGAAACATTATTGCCGTCTGCTGAAGCGCTATCGCTATCGCTTTAGGGTGCGTTCCCCGAAGCCTTTGGGTTTTGCCAACCAGATTTGGACAGAACTATAATAACAATTGTACTTAACCATGTACAACTCTGATGAGCGTCAACATTGTCAACTTTAGTGAAGCCCGAAAAAACTTTAAATCTGTCAAGATCAATGGGCAAATTGGGAAAGAAGTACTTGGAAAAATTGATATGCCTGAACATAAATCGGCTCTGAAAGAATTAGACAGGGGTCGTCTGCTTTTTTATGTGACTTTTGCAGGCGGCAAGGGATACCTTGATAATAAAATATTTCTAAGGGATGTTATTAATGCGTGAGTTAAAATATATAGCTGAAACTCCACTTAATCATAGGAAGGATTACGGTCAGTTTTTTACACCTATGTGCGTTGCTCGCCTCATGGTACAGTGGGTTTTAAAAGATAATCCAGAAACAGTATTAGACCCAGCGTTTGGCTTAGGCGTTTTTTATGATGAAGCAATAAAAATACCTTCAGGTAATCAAGTACATTTCATTGGATATGAGATTGATAGAAATATATTTGAGTTTCTCAATCGTAATGGTGACAGTCCTTATTTGAGAGTTATCAATAGTGATTACCTCGAAGCTGAAACTGAAAAATTTGACGGTATCATTTGTAATCCACCATATATGCGATTTCAGAAATTTCTTAAGCGTCATGATATATTACCAAAAATTGAAGAAAAAATAGGGAAGAAACTTATCGGTTACTCTAATATCTCTTCCGTATTCCTTGTCAAGTCTTTAAGAGAACTTAGAATCAATGGTAACTTGGCATATATTATGCCTTTTGAGTTTTTTAATACTGGCTACGGAAAAGAAATCAAAAAAAGTCTCCTTGAAAATCATTTATTGAAGCAAATAATAATCTTTGCCAATGAAAAAGAAATTTTCCCAGAGGCAACGACAACCGTTTGTGTGCTTCTTTGTAAAAATGACGGAAAAAAAGAAACCATTAAAATTTTACAGATCAAAAAAATTGATGAAATAGATAAAATAGCTGATATTAGTAAATTCTATCAGTGGGAAATCGAACCATCGAATTTACCATACAACAAAAAGTGGACACCTATTATTTCATCATTGTTCACTGAACAAGTATCTCCAAATGGCTTCTGTAAGTTGTCCCTATACGGTAGGTTTACGAGAGGTATTGCTACTGGCGCAAATGAATTTTTTGCGTTAAAAAAATCAAAAATTGAGCAACGGAAGTTGAGTGATAATAATATTTGTAAGTGTATTACAAAAAGCTCTCAAATCCGCAAAGCAGTATTTACTGAGCATGATTTTAATATACTATACAATGAGGATAAGCCAGTCTATTGTTTAGATGTAAAAGATCACGACAACTCTGAAATACGAAATTACATAAAAGAAGGCGAAAAATTGGGATATCATGGGAGGTATCTTACAAAAACAAGGAACACCTGGTACAAAATTGAAAAGAGAAAACCGGCTCCAATTTTATTCGGCGTCTTTAGCAGGGGCAGGTTAAAAGTAATACGCAATTTCACAACAGCAATAAATTTTACCTGCTTTCATTCCTTTTATCCAAATAAATTCGGACAACAATTTATTAATAAATTATTTGTGTATTTGCTCAGTGATATTGGACAGGAAATAATAAAAATCAATAAACGAAGTTATGGTGATGAATTAGACAAGTTTGAACCAAGGGATTTGAACGATAGCTTATGTCCAAGCCAGAAACAATTTGAAATGATCAGTGATGAAGATGCTGAAGAAGTAATTAGTATTGCACAAAATGATCACCAAAAAGCAATTCTCATGAGTAATGCTCTGATCAAAAGACTTATGGACTCCCAACAATGCGCTGCACCGGACGGCAATTCCGCTGCGCTCCATAGTGCGGTCGCCGATTTTGTCGGCTGCATTCCCCACGACAACCCCTAATTACTCCGCCAATAAATTACTGGGAACGCACCAAGATTATGGACTTTGAGCAAGCGATCGCCGATCTTGTTGGGTGGGTTAATAAAATGTAACGCGCCCTATTTTGTTTTAACGCAACTGATTGTCTCGGAGCAGATTCTGATCAGGTATAATGCCAGATAAGGCAGCAATTTAAGAAAATTTACAATCATGGTATTGCGTCAGCTCTGCTCCGCTATATTAAAGAAAAGTTTCCCAAACAGGGCGATGCTATTTCGGTTTAGTTTTAACATTCTGGAGAGATAAACTATGCAACTAGAAGATTAGTTTATCTTTCTCGCTGCCAATGACATTCGCATAAAAAATACACGAATTGGCATTGAAACAGTTTTGTATGACTATATTTACCGTAGTCGAACACCTGAAGAAATTGCCAAAACTTACCTATCATTAAACCGAGAACAGGTTTATGCCACTATTCTCTATTATCTTCACAACAAACAAGAGATCGGTGAGTACCTCACTAATTGGCTAGAAGTGAGAGAAGATGTTTGTCCCCCGTGATAATATGGGTCGCCTTGCCAACGATCGCACATTCTATGATCATATCGTCGTCAGGATCGTTGGGAACGGCTCTCAGTGTTCCACCTATAGAAACAATGCTAGAAGCCTCACAAATTTCCTCGATGTATTTTCTAACTGGTTCTTCAGGAAATTTGATTTTTAGTAGCAGTTTTTCGGATAATTCCTGTAAAATTTCTGGACAAGTGACCGATCGAATCAGTTTGCTTTGGGCTAGGGAAAAACAACTATTCGGGCTACCGCTTTTAGAAAGCGCGGCAGATATGAGAATATTTGTGTCGAAGACAACAGTATAAATCACTACTTCTCGTGAACGATTTCATCGATAAATTCTTCTCTTTCCTCTTCGGTCATTGTCTCCCAATCGTAGCCGCGTTCTGCTGCGACGATTTTTGCCTGTTGGCTTCCGTAATCGGTTATAGCTTCCATATTTCCCCACTGACGATGGATGAGGAATCTAAATAGTTCCTGTTGCTGTGCTTCGGGGAGTTGTTTGACTAATTCGATCACTTGTTCGTTGCTTAAGGTTAAGTTCGGCATAGGTCGCTTCTAGACACCAGCATGATTAACGATTTTAACATGAGTCTTTAGCTGGCTCGTGGGTGGGGGGACTGATCGCTAACGGGAAAAGTCATGATCTAGAAATTCTTGAATCGTTAAAATTGGGATTTCTTGAAATGGATTTAAAACTAATAGATCAGAATCGCCGCTTACAATACAGGTAGCTTGACCATCGATCGCTAGTTCTAAATACTGATTATCTTTCTCATCTCTGCAAACCTTGATTTTCTCTCGAATCACGACAATTTCCGCGGTTCTTTCTATCGCCGTTATAAATAGCCGCCTTTTTGCTGATGAGGCATATCTATCGAATTTGGGACGATTGAAAACAGTGATCAATTCTAACAAAGTAGATTCGGACATTAAAAGCTTGCCGATATTTTGGGCTTTGTCTAATGCCTGACGAGCTTTACCGTTTTTAGAGAGAAGCGCACTTACTAAAACATTTGTATCGAAAACGAAATAGTATTCAAGGCTCATTTAATAAAGATTCTAGGATTTCGGGTGTTAATCCTCTAGCTTCCGCCTCATCACTAATTTCGTCCATTAGTTTTCTCAAGAAATCGATATCGCTGTTAACTGGCTTTCTAATTAGCAAATCGACAAGAACCCGGACGCGTTCTTGTTCCTCTGGGGATGCGGATTGATAGACTTCTGCCGCTTCGGGACTGACTTCGATCGAAATTTTGCTCATATTATTAAGGCTCATCCTTGCTGTGCTTCGGGAAGTTGTTTGACTAATTCGATCACTTGTTCGTTGCTTAAGGTTAAGTTCGGCATAGGTCGCTTCTAGACACCAGCATAATTAATCAGTTTAACACGGGTCCTTAATGGAGAGGGTTTTCTGTTCGCCTATCCCTTCTCTGCGTCGATCAGTTAGAATCGAGAAATTATCGGACTAGAAAGTCCTTTCATCTTCGCGCTTGCCGTAAAATTATATCTTTAACTAAATGGTGATCGCTAATTAATTATCGTAGTAAAGCTTGAAAACCTGCTTGAATAAAATGAACATCTGAAGTTAAAGCGTCGGTAATTTGATTTTCTTCCATAACAATAAAAGAAAAACAATCTACTAATCCCCAGCTTTTATCAGATCTTGATTCGTAGAGCTTTAAGCCTTTTTGAAAAAGAGTAGAAGTGATAGTAACAACGAATAAATTATCGGTTTGATAGCATTGCTTGATAAAGGCAGAAACCTTAGGACGATTGTAATGACTAAGAGCATTACCAACCTCCATAAAAATGGCTTCAGTAACCCAAACTGCTGTTGCATTTTTTACATAGGGGAGGAACTGCATAGCAATTTGATGATATTGATCATGAGGATTGAGAATTGCTTGGATAAAGACCGTATCTAAAAAAAGTTTGGACTTATTCATCGCTTATATTTCTTTTGGGAGTATCATATAAATAATGATCGTGTTCCCTTGACCAATCTTCTGGAGCTTCATAGGTGCCAGCCATTTCTTCTAACAGTTCCCAAGCATTTTTATGGTTATTTTCTAGTGGATCTTCCCGAGAAATAATTTGGATGATGTAATGGGTATTGGGTTCTAATTCAATCTTTTCTTCGGGACGGAAAACCATTCCATCATAACTAACTCGTAGATTTTTTATCATAATGGATTGTTGAGAAGTAATTCGATTACGGCCTACACAGTGCCTTAAGGCTAGTGTAACACACCCTCTCAACTATAACTACCGCACGATCGCACCCTCTTCTAGATGCCGATATTCTGCTAAAGATGGGAAAATATCAGTCCTGTAGAGTCAAGGTCGATCCTCGTGGGTGGGGAAACGGAGGGAATTTTCGGCCATGGTGATAACAGTAATCGTTTTTCTCAACCTCTCGAAAAACTCGACACTATACCCCGTTTGTAATCCCTCAATTTGATGTTTTTCTAGCAATTTCCCACGTCTCCCACCGATGGTTTTTCTTCGGGAATATCTTTTAATAAAATCACATTGAGTCAAGTTCATAATTGATGGTTATTATTTTGAGTTAAGAAATCTAGAAAATCTTTTGCTTTTACGATCTGAATATTTTGATATTCAACCAGTGAAAGAAGATGTTTGTCTCCCGTGATAATATGGGTCGCCTTGCCAGCGATCGCACATTCTATGATCATATCGTCATCGGGATCGGCAGATACTAGGGCAAGCTCTTGATTAATTCTGACAATTCGAGAAAATTGGCAAACTTCTTCAATAATTTCCTCGGTTTTTTCTTCAGAAAGTGTAAATTTTACAATAAGCTTTTCTGAAAACTCATCTAAAATTTCTTGGCAAGTTACCGATTGTATCCGCCCGTTTCTTGCCATAGACACGCACAGAAGTGGACTCCCACCAGGGAAAAGCAAGGCAGAAATTAGTATATTGGTATCAAAAACGACAATGGGAGCCACTATTTTTCATGAACGATATTATCGACAAACTCTTCTTTTTCTTCTTCCGTCATGGTATCCCAATCATAGCCGCGTTCTTTGGCTAAGATTCGAGCTTTGTCAATGGCGTAGTTAGACAAGGATTCCCATCGGTCCCACTGACTGAGGATGAGAATTTTATAAACTTCCTGTTTCTGGTCTTCGGGGAGTTGTTTGAATAAGTCGATAACTTGTTCGTTGCTTAAGGTTAAGTTCGGCATAGGTCGCTTCTAGACACCAGCATGATTAATCAGTTTAACACGAGTCCTTAATGGAGAGGGTTTTCGGTTCGCCTATCCCTTCTCTGCGTCGATCAGTTAGAATCGAGAAATTATAACAAATCTGGTTATTTTTGCATGAGTAGAAAACGGGTTTCTCCGAGAAACCCGTTTTCTGTGCGTTACTCAACGGATTTAATATTATCGGCCTAGAAAGTCCTTTCATCTTCGCGCTTGCCGTAAAATTATGATCATCGCTCTGGTACACACTCAACGAATCCCCACTCAGTAGCGCCGTCCATCAACTTCCTAAAAACCTTCTGGCTTTAAGACAGGACGATAACGTAATTTGATAATAACAGAACCACTAAACCTAAAACTTGATTGAAAAGCAATAAAATTGAGTTGCTGAGTCATTATTCCATTATTACAAATCTGGTTCATTATTATTTCAGAATTCATTTCAAAGTAAGAACCATTTTTATCAATTAGAAATATAAAATCAGGATACAACAGCCCAACGTCATAAAAAGAGATAACCGAACCATTATTACACTTAATAGCGAAAAAAACGCTAGTAATTCCTGATTCTAAAACTTGACAATTATATTTTCCTTGCTGAGTTTCGATAAAAGCACTTGCTTCAAACCAAGTATTATTGATTAATCTCTGGCGCCAGTCCTCTGGACAAGAAGAGGATATTCTCCAATTTTCCGTCGATATTATTTCGCTGGCAGGATTATTATTAAACTGGGTTCGTTTATAAGTACCATTAGAATTAAATTTATGTTGTACGATTCCACTAGAAAAAGTAGTTTTCCAGCAATTAACCGCAATATCAGAATTATTTAAAGCGATTAATTGTTCATTATCAAAAGCTATAGCCGAACCAGAGAAACTAACAATGAAAACACTGGCATAACCAATAAACTTTTTCATCATACACCTCTATAGATAGATGGTTAGTATTTACTGTAGATTCTAGATCATCAATTGAAAAAAAAGGGGCTTATTCAGCCCCCATTAACCTCTAACTTCCGCCGATTCTCGCAACATCACGCGCATTGGCTTCAAAAGCGGCATCGAGAGCAGAATCGCCGGTTAAACCCGAATCTAACGCCTCTTTAATACACTGCAACATCCGCTTATAATCCTTGGGCATTACCTTCACAAACTTGGGCAACATTTCTGACCAATTTGCTAAAACTAGGGCTGCTTTTTGACTATTAGTGTAATCAGCATGGCGTTGAATTAACTCGCGTAAATCGTCGATTTCTTCCCCTTCTAGCGCCTCTAAAGCCACCATTTGGGTATTGCAACGAGTGGCGAAATCCCCCGACTCATCGAGGACGTAGGCGACACCACCACTCATTCCGGCGGCGAAATTGCGACCGGTGGGCCCTAAAACAACGACTTTACCCCCCGTCATATACTCGCAAGCGTGGTCGCCAACGGACTCAACCACCGTAGTCACCCCAGAGTTACGCACCCCAAAACGTTCCCCAGCAACCCCAGAAATATACACCTCACCACTGGTTGCACCGTATAAAGCCACATTACCGATGATAATATTCTCCTCGGCCACAAAAGTGGAACCTTTGGGCGGATAAACGATGATTTTGCCACCGCTTAAACCCTTACCCACATAATCATTGGCATCCCCTTCTAACTCCAGTGTCACCCCTTTGGGAACAAAAGCACCGAAACTCTGCCCCGCGCTGCCCTGAAAATGGAGATGTACGGTATCTTCGGGTAAACCCTCCCAGTGACGTTTAGTGATTTCGTTGCCTAAAATCGTCCCCACCACGCGGTTAATATTTTTAATCGGTAGTGTCGCCTTGACTTTTTCGCCTTTTTCAATGGCATCTTTGCATAAATCCAGTAAAACGGTTATATCCAAGCACTTATCTAAACCGTGGTCCTGGGGAATCTGGCAATAACGCCCTACCTCTGCATCTACCTCCGGTTGATAGAGAATCGGGGTTAGGTCAATTCCTTTCGCTTTCCAATGTTCTACAGCCTGTTTCGGCTCTAATACATCAGTTCGCCCCACCATTTCATTTAAGCTGCGGAATCCCAATTCGGCCATAATTTCCCGCACTTCCTGGGCGATAAATTTCATGAAATTCACCGTATATTCAGGATCCCCGATGAAATTCTTCCGTAATAACGGATCTTGGGTCGCTACCCCCGCCGGACAGGTATTAAGATGACAAACCCGCATCATAATACAGCCTAACGTTACCAGTGGCGCGGTCGAAAAACCGAATTCTTCGGCCCCCAATAGGGTCGCTACCACCACATCGCGGCCGGTTTTCATCTGGCCATCGGTTTCCACCGCGATGCGACTGCGAAGATTATTTAACACCAATGTTTGATGGGTTTCTGCTAGTCCCAACTCCCAAGGTAAACCCGCGTGTTTAATCGAGGTTTGGGGTGAGGCTCCGGTCCCACCATCGAAACCAGAGATTAAAACCACGTCAGCGTGAGCTTTAGCGACTCCGGCGGCAATTGTGCCAACTCCCACCTCAGAAACCAGTTTTACGCTCACTCTGGCCGCACGATTGGCATTTTTTAGGTCATGAATCAACTCCGCTAGGTCTTCAATGGAGTAGATGTCGTGGTGGGGTGGGGGAGAAATTAAACCAACTCCGGGGGTGGAGTGACGGACTTTGGCAATCCAAGGATAGACTTTTTTACCCGGTAATTGACCGCCTTCGCCCGGTTTTGCCCCCTGGGCCATTTTTATCTGCAATTCTCGCGCTTGGGAGAGGTAAAGACTGGTGACACCAAAACGGCCGGAAGCCACCTGTTTAATGGCACTATTTTTCGAGTCTCCCCGTTCATTTGTCCAAGTGTAGCGCTCGGAATCTTCGCCCCCTTCTCCTGTGTTCGACTTGCCACCGATACGATTCATGGCAATAGCGAGGGATTCGTGGGCCTCTTTGGAAATGGAACCGTAACTCATGGCCCCGGTTTTAAAGCGTTTCATAATCGCTTCAATCGGTTCCACTTCTTCGATGGGGATACTTTCCCGGTTTTTAAAGGTTAATAATCCCCGCAGGGTGAAGAATTTTTGATTCTGTTGGTTGACCAGTTGGGAATATTTCTTAAAGAGGTCGTATTTGCCCAATTTTACCGCTTGTTGCAGGGTATGAATGGTTTCTGGGCTAAAAAGATGGGCTTCCCCGTCCTTACGCCATTGATATTCACCGCCAATATCGAGGGTATGCACATTCACGTCCCGGTCGGGGAAAGCGTGGCCATGTCTGAGTAGGGATTCTTTGGCAATAATTTCTAAATCGGCCCCTTCAATGCGGGAAGCTGTCCAAGTAAAATAGCGATCAACTACCGATCGATTTAAGCCAATAGCCTCGAATATTTGCGCCCCACGGTAGCTTTGCAGGGTGGAAATGCCAATTTTAGAGGCCACTTTAATTACGCCCTTGGTGGCGGCTTTTATGTAGTTTTTACAGGCACTCTGGTGGTCAACTCCTACCAATAAACCTTCCTCGATCATACTGCCGAGGGTGGCAAAGGCTAGATAGGGATTAATCGCACCGCAACCATAACCGAGTAAAAGGGCGTAGTGATGCACTTCCCGGGGTTCGCCGGATTCCAAGACAAGACCGACTCTGGTGCGGGTTCCCTGCCGGATGAGATGATGGTGTAAACCGGCAACCGCCAGCAGTGAGGGAATCGGGGCGTGATTTTTATCGATACCTCGATCGCTTAAAATAATAATACTCGCGCCCGCTAAAATTGCCTCGTCCACCTCTTGACAAATTGCCTCAATTGTGCTACGCATCCCCTCGACTCCCGAAGTGGGATCGAAGAGAATGGCAATAGTCACGGTTTTAAATTCGCTATTGCCCTGTAAACGCGCTAATTGGGCGTTAGTGAGGATGGGAGAGTTAAGTTTAATCAGGTGAGAGCTTTCTGGCTGCGGATCTAGGAGATTTCTCTCCGCACCGATAGTGGTGATGGGAGAGGTGATAATTTCTTCGCGAATCGAGTCAATCGGGGGGTTAGTGACTTGGGCGAATAACTGCTGAAAGTAATCATAAAGCAGTTTTGGCCGATCGGACAAGACGGCTAGGGGTGTATCGGAACCCATGGAACCCACTGCTTCCACTCCATCCCGGCCCATGGGGGCTAATAAAAGACGTAATTCCTCAAAAGTGTAACCGAAAGCGGTTTGCTGTTGAATTAGGGAAACAGCAGTTTCAGGTGGGGCAGTTTCAACTGCTGGTAAATCGTCTAAATTGACTAAATTTTCGTTTAACCATTGGCGATAGGGATGAGCTTTGGCAATAGCTTCTTTTATCTCCTCATCGGCCACGATACGACCTTCTTTCATATCCACAAGGAACATCCGGCCGGGTTGCAGACGACCTTTGAAAGCGACGCGTTCCGGTTCAATCGGTAAAACTCCCGCTTCCGATGCCATAATTACTAGGTCATCCTTGGTGACGTAGTAACGGGAAGGACGTAAACCATTGCGGTCTAACACTGCCCCCATCATCGTACCATCGGTAAAAGCGATCGAGGCCGGACCATCCCAGGGTTCCATCAAACAGGAATGGTATTCATAAAAAGCTTTTTTCTCATCACTCATCGATTCGTGGGCCGCCCAGGGTTCAGGAATCATCATCATGACAGCGTGAGGAAGAGAACGCCCCGATAAAACCATTAATTCTAGGGCATTATCAAAAATTAAGGAGTCACTACCCTCGATATTAATAACCGGCTGGATTCTTTTGATGTCTTCCCCGAACAAGGGTGAGGCAAACATCGACTGACGGGCGTGCATCCAGTTAATATTACCTCGCAGGGTATTAATTTCGCCATTGTGGGCAATATAACGGTAAGGGTGGGCGCGTTCCCAACTGGGGAAGGTATTGGTACTAAAACGAGAATGGACTAATCCTAAAGCACTTTCAAAGTCGGGGTCGTGTAAATCAGGGAAATAGTCACCCACCTGTACCGGCATTAATTGCCCTTTATAGACAATGGTACGACTAGAAATACTGCAAGGATACCAGTAACGATTAAAAGATTGACGACTGAGGTGGGAACGTTTGCGAATAACGTATAATTTGCGTTCAAAGGCCAGATCATCGCTTAAATGGGCATCGCGTTCGATGAAAACCTGTTCGATAAAGGGTTCGGTAGATTTGGCCGAATTGCCCAAACTAGAGTTATCCGTGGGAACATCACGCCAACCGAGAACTTTTAACCCCTCTTCGGCGGCGATTTTCTCGAATTCCTGGCGACTTTTCCCGCGAATTTCGGCATCAGGGGCAGTGTAGAGCATTCCTACCCCGTATTGTCCCGCTGCTGGTAAGGTAAAACCTAGATTACTGGTCACTTTCCGGAAAAATAGGTCAGGGATTTGGCACAAAATACCCGCCCCATCTCCGGTATTTTTTTCCGCACCGCACGCGCCACGGTGATCGAGGTTTAGTAAAATTGTTAAGGCCTGTTCAACAATATCGTGGGACTTTTTACCCGTTTTATGAACGATAAAACCGACACCACAAGCATCATGTTCAAATCGGGGATCGTATAGTCCTTGTTTCCGTGGAGTTTGATTGTTATTCATTTTGTCTAATAGCCTAGCAGTCTGGAAGGGAAGGGCCTAGAGGGTGAGCCAGAGTAGCGATTCTAGGTATATCAATTCTGTATCCAGACTGGACCTTCGGTCTTATATCTTAAGGAAATGTTTCGATGTGACCAGGGTTCCTTTCGCTGCTTTACCCCCTAATCGAGATCGCTTTTACAATTAAGAAAAAGATCGATCGCTATCTCGATCTCGTTCGATTGGTTCTTTCCGCTCTCTCCCGCCATTTTTTAGAATTTTCCGTAATTACCTCGCCCATTGATCGGGCTTTTTCCGCCGCATCCCGTGCCATTTCCAGAATTTCCTCTAGTTCCCGTTCATTTAGTCCTGTTTCTTTCTCTTCCATCACCGTAAACCCTCCAAGCGATTTTTAACCTTATCAAAAATGTCGGGGTGAAGACCGAGCGGAGCGGTTTGATTGGGACATTTCGATAATTACAAGAGGTCGTGACGTATTTTCCCGAGTACCTGCTTCAAAATCTCCAGATCCTCCCTACAAATCCGATAAATTTCCTCCGGATCGATGTCAAAATAATCGTGGGCGAGAATATTTCTGATTCCCTTAATCTCCGACCAGGGAATTTCCGGATAGCGATTCGCTAAACTCTCTCCCATTAGCCGATCGAGTCTTCTAATATTTTCACTAATCGCAATCAACATCATACTAATGCCATCCAATCGATCGAGTCCATCATCATCGGCGATGAAATCATCGGCTTTTTGAATCCGGGTAAATCGCCGCTCGATCCGGCGGATCGCCTCTTCAAGCTCTAGTAATAACTCGAATAGAAGCGATCGATCACACATAAATGGCCTCTCGATCGATCCGTGCCTTGAGGTAAGGATTCAGAGAATCCCGATAGCGGATCACGTCCACTTCCCGTCCGAATAGGTTCTCTAGTTCGGCTTTCAGTCTGACTCTTTTAAGCAGATCGGGGGGCATATATACCACTATATCTATATCGCTCGTCGGTCGGGTTTCCTCTCTGGCTACCGAGCCGAAAATGCCGATTCGATTGATCGCGTATCGTTCCTCCAGTTCGGGTTTCAGGGTTCGTAAACGTTCCAATATCTCGTTGGCGGTGATTTTATCTACCATCTAATTTACTCCCTTTAGTTAATCGTGCGATCTTCCGATCCTGATCAAAGACTAAAACGGGCCGCCACAATCGCTTGGGCCCGTTCCCAATCAATTCAATTTTTAGTTAGTCAAAAATTACTTTTCTAGCTTCCGGCCTTTGCACAATAAACCGACCCCGGCAACAGAGAGTAAACCAAGAACCGTCGCTGATTCGGGAACGGTGGTCAGGGAATAATTGGCGAGGATGAAGGGTTCAAAAGATGCACCGTAGGAGGTACCGGAAGCGAAAACGGTAAACGGAGCTATAACGCCAGGGGGTAGAAAGCCGAATCCATCATCACAAAACGTGTTGTCACAAGCGACAAAATCCAGTCCCGATCCGTCTAAGGATAGCACCGCCTGACCCGTCAGTACACCAGCAAAAATGGTATCGGTATAAGAACCTACGAACGGAAGAGCGGGAGCGGGAGAGCCGTTAAAGGTGGTATTACTGATAGAACTGACGAATACCGTGTTGTTATCTGGTTGCAGGGTTCCGTCCACCGTTGCGGTAATTGTTCCGGTGCTGGAGGTGTAGGAAAAGTTAAAAGTTGCGGCGCTCGCAACTGGTGCGAGGGTGGCGGTGGCTACCGTTGCGAGGGCGACGGAATAGCAAAAGGAACTTTTAAGTGGCATAGAACACATTGTTTAGCTAAATTCCCCCGAATTTTACCCCCCCCCGATTTTGTCAAGGTTTTTGCTATTTATATTTCTTATACTTCATCTAGCTATTGATTACTCGATTCGGGATTCGGGGCGATGCGTTTTTCTGGGGTGCGGGTGGCGCTCGGTAAAATTGACATACACTATGATTATTAGAGCGATCGATGTTTATCTAGGTTAAAAAGAACAATAAAACTAGCGATCGATGCGCGTGATCAGTAATGTTAAATTACGAGAGTTTTGGGAACGCCACTCGGACATGGGGGGGTGTGGCCTAATGACCCATGAAGGGGATAGAGCGGTCAAAATCTGCAGCAATCGGGGACTGAGGGGGGGAAGACCATATAACAAATCCTTACTTTCTTCATAACTTTAGATTAATTAAGATAATGTTACAAAACTTTATGAAAAAGCCGTAGTATGATAATTTACGCCAGTAAAGCGAACACAATAAGGAGCAACACCCATAATGCAGTCGGCCGAGATGTTGCTGACAGTCCCCAAAGAGTATTTAAAAGCACCGGGGGGCTTCAACCCAAACGTTACCATGTTTTTCAGTGCCTTGAGCCTAATAACCCTATCTACCTGTGGCTATTGGCTATGGTCCTGGCCTGACTGGATTTGTTTTAGTGCTAATGTCCTCGCTTTACATTTATCGGGGACAGTTATCCACGACGCCTCTCATAATTCTGCCCATAGCAATCGGATATTTAATGCTATTTTAGGTCATGGCAGTGCTTTAATGCTCGGTTTTGCCTTTCCGGTCTTCACTAGAGTCCATTTACAGCACCATGCTCACGTTAACGATCCCGAAAATGATCCAGATCATTTTGTCTCCACTGGTGGCCCTTTGTGGATGATTGCGGCCAGATTTTTTTATCACGAGATTTTCTTTTTTAAGCGGCAACTCTGGCGGAAATACGAACTGCTGGAATGGTTCCTCAGTCGTCTTTTTGTGGCTACCATAGTCATCGTCGCCTGTCAATACGGTTTTATCAGCTATGTGATGAATTTTTGGTTTGTTCCCGCTTTAGTGGTGGGAATTGCCCTCGGTTTATTTTTCGATTATCTCCCCCATCGTCCTTTCCAAGAGCGTAATCGTTGGAAAAATGCCCGCGTTTACCCAAGTCCCCTGTTAAATCTGCTGATTTTAGGGCAGAATTATCATCTCGTGCATCATCTCTGGCCGTCGATTCCCTGGTACAAATACCAACCGGCATACTATGCCACTAAACCGCTTTTAGACGCAAAAGAGTGTGAACAGTCTTTAGGTTTACTGCAAGGTAAGAATTTCTGGAGTTTCCTCTACGATGTCTTCTTGGGGATTCGCTTTCACTCCCATTCTTCTAAAACTTCTTGATCTCACTTATCGTAATGGTGAGGTACAAACTTTTCATTTTGGGAAGTCGGTGGTCGATTTTATGAGAAACTCTGTATCTGTACTGGTTTTGTTGTCAACTTGATTTTTTTAAGGAGGATTTTATGGGTCAGCATTGGGGAAAAGCCTTAATTTTAACAACAACTTTCTTGACAATTAACATCGATTATGCTAAGTCTTTAACCTTTGGTGAGGCCGTTGGTATTGGAGCGGGGGCTTTGTTAATCAACCGGGCGGTACAGGATAATAGACAACGTTATCGATTTGTGCCACCAGAGCAAGAATTTCAGCGCGGACTAGAGGACGGGTTTAACTTTGCCCGCTATGATAATCCGCGCAATTCCAGAGACTACGATGACGGTTTTATCGAGGGAAGAAGACGGCGGGAGTCGGGTTGGTCCAGTCCCAACAGGAGAAGTTAATTATTTTTTTGGTCTGCGTCCCACTTCGGCGGTTTCTTGAATGGAAAAGATCCTCAATTTGCCGTCGATGGGAGCGACTTTAGCCACTGCTTCCGATGCCACTATATAGTTATCACCCTCGGTGTTGGTAATATTGACTACCCGCTCGCGAGTGATAATCGCCATCTCGTCATTAGCAAGAATATCCACGTCCCAATTCTCAGAAAGAACCTCTATACTTCTAATATTTTTGTAGGATTCCTCTAAAAATATTTTATGTTCCGTGATGCCATTTAACTCAAAAATTTCGGTACTAGCATCGGTTTTAATGGTCAATTGCGAGGAAATAAACGGGGCATAGTGTTTGAGGATTAGGGCGATATTTTTATCTTTAATAGCGGTTTCAATGTCTTGAATCATTGCTTTAATTTCCGCTTCCTTGATTGTTTGTCCCCCATCGCGATTACTCGATTGTTTCACTGGCACTATCGAGGGATTAGCATGGACAAAAGCGGGGGAGATGCTGGGGAGAAGGGATAAACCGAGCAATAGAACAATTAATTGGGGAGAACGCATAATTTAATAAACTTGGTAAATTCAACCCGAATCATAGCATTTTCTCGTTACCGAATAAATCCTCAAGGTGAAAGTCCCTAGTTAGGGAAGCTAAGAGAGCAAAATTCTGGCTGTGCAAAGTCTAGGTTGATGCTTTAGCTATTTTTGCCTTATATTTCCAGAATAACAGGGGTATGATCACTAGGTTTTTCTTGTTTTCTGGGTTCTCGATCGATCAGACAATTAACGGCTTTTTCGTATAGCTGAGGAGTTAAATAAAGATGATCAATTCGCCAACCTCGGTTACGAGCAAAACCGCCGCTGCGATAATCCCACCAACTATAATGTCCTGGATCCGATGTGAATTTTCTAAAGGCATCTTGTAAGCCAATTTCTAAGACCTTTTCTAAAGCTTCTCTTTCTTTAGCTGAAGACATAATATGATTTTCTTTGCCCTTGGCATCATAAATATCTTTATCTTCTAAGGCAATATTAAAATCTCCGCAGATACATAATTCTTCAGGTTGAGAATTAATAATTTTATCTAGATATTTCCTAAGAGTTTCTAACCATTTAAGCTTATAAATATACTTGTCACTATCTAGGGAAGAACCATTAGGAACGTAGAGATTAATAATCCGAATATCGCCGATTACTCCAGTAATTAAACGTTTTTGTTCGTCCAGTTCTCCCGTTAAATTTTCGCCGATAATTGGACTGAATCCCACAGTGATATCGTCCATGGGTTTCTGGCTAAAAATCGCCACACCATTATAGGCTTTTTGTCCAGAAAGATAGAGATGATAACCCAAAGATTCAAAAGCTTCTCTGGGAAAATCTCGATCGATTACCTTGGTTTCTTGCAAGCATAAAACCTCAACGGGATTGAGTTGTAACCAGTTAATTACCTGCTCTTGTCGGCTGCGAATCGAGTTGACATTCCATGTGGCGATTTTCATAGCTAAAAACCAAGAATTTTTCTCACACTTCCTCAGCAAAACTACTGCGACGCACAAACTCAAACGGACCGGCGATCGAACCCCAGACTAATTGATCGGTTTCGGGATCTAAACCGCGATCAACGCTAATTAATCCCCGTTCACTAATTTCAAAACTATTATCTAAATAAGTCATTCTATCTTTGCGAAAGACTAAACATTGTTTACCCGGTTTCACCACCCCTTTAAAACTGTTACCTGTCCAAGTTACATTCATATCACAACCCGCCATCGGTTCTAATAGTTCTAAGCTGAGATTTTTGAGACGCTGGGGTTCTCTAGAAGCACCAAAAAAGTTAGCTTCCTCTTTAACTTTAAAGTTTTCTAGTTCAATATGGTCATCGACTACCGACAATTTAAATACTCGCAAACGATAGGGAGTATTGAGCATAAAATCGTAGGCCTGCTCTAAAAATAAACTGGTTCCCTTCAGTAATTCATCGGGCAAAGGGCGCATACACACGCGAATATGGGCAAAAAAAGGCGGATTAGCAAAAGCTTGTTCTTGATTACTAAAATCCGCCGCCATCCAGCGCGCTAGGGTTTTTATATCCGTGGGATGAGTCATAATTTTTGAGATGTGAATGGCTATTAGCTATCAGCCATCAGCTAGTTAATTGCTCTGATAATTTTTCACCGATTACTGATAACTATGCCCCGACAATTGTTATTGTGCAATTACTTTAATTTCGATATCGGCACTAACTTCGGGATGGAGTTTGACTTGTACTTTATAGACTCCCAATTGACCGATATCGGGGACGGTAATACCACGGCGATCGATTTCTAATTTAGCATTTTCTAGAATAACCGTAGCCACATCTTGACTGGTGACAGTACCGAAAATTGCCTCATTTTCACCCACCTGTTTAGGGATGCTGTAGGGACTGAGTTTTTCGAGCGCAGTTTTTCTGGTTTCCGCTTCTTGTTTTTCGGCGAGGAGACGTTGACGCTCTTTTTCTTTCCTAAATTCTGCTTGTTTAATCGCGCCTTTGGTGGCTAAAACGGCCACACCTTGGGGGATAAGGTAATTGCGCGCATAACCGGGGGCTACTTCCACCACATCGCCATTTTCACCTAATTTGCTGACTTTTTGATTGAGGATAACCTGCATTCGTTTCGCCATGATCTTGACCTAAAACAATAGTTCCAAAACCCCTATCATACCATGCAATCGTCAAATCTTGATCACAAGTTAGTTATTGCCAGCGGCGATTATTTGGGTTAATAGGGGACCGATTGCCTGAAAGGCCGAGGGTAAAACCGCTACGGTGGCGGCTGCAATAATAATTGTCGTGGCTAATCTCAGCACTTTCTCGGAGGCTTTTTCGTAGGTGTCAAATTTATAGTCGAGCTTGTCTAATCTTTGGTCTATTTCCTGAAAGCGTTGCCCCATAGCATCAAAACGTTGGTCTATTTCCTCAAAACGTAGATCTATCGCCTCAAAACGTTGATTTACTGCTGTTTGGAAGCTTTTCAGTTCGTTGAGAACATCGGTTAGGGTGGGTTCTTGAGTGGACATGGTGACACCTTGGGGAATTTGATCGCCTAGCATAATTATAACCCTAAGTCAAGCTTTTTTGATGATAATTAACGTTTTTATTGGTAATATTTTGACCTTGTTCCAGTAAGTATCTAAGCACAATTAATTACACATCTAAGCCACTACTCCGTCAGACTTCTGCTGTGATCAGGCCGACAGTGAACTGAAAACTCAAATCCGATCCCTAATAGCTGTATCCCGTCTCCTGTCTCCTGTCTCCTGTCTCGACTAGGAAATTAATTTTGCACGACTACTTATTGGAGATAACCAGTATTTCTATTCTAATAAGGTCTCTTTAATTGTTGTTAAAACTTTGCTATCTTTGACCATCCAAGCATGAAGCAATACGGGAATCGAAATTTCTTTGCCCACCGATAAACGGGAACTATAGGCGGGAAATATCATTAAATCGTAGGGAGTCCAGATAATTGTGGTTTTAATTTTATTTAAAATTTGTTGACAATCTTGATTTAAATCCTCTAGAAATTGACTTCCAGGCTGCATTTGTCTAATCCCATCTAAGGGTAAACTATACGCGGTTAAAGTGCCTCGATTCGGTGCAGAAATATTTAGGTAACGTTGCACTCTTGCCACTCCTCCCAATCTTTGCAGATAGTAGCGGGTAATTAGGCCTCCCATACTAAACCCAATCAGATCTACTTTCTGCTCTTTAGCAAAGTTTTTCTCGATATAATTGTCCACCTGACTGGCTAAAACTTCTAACTTTTCGTAACCATGATTGGGAATTAGGTTAAAACTATGCACCTGCCAACCATGATAGTTTAAATACTCGCTCATCGGTTTAAAAACAGCAGTAGTGTCCAGAAAACCATGCACCAAAACAACGGGATTCATAGATGAGGTTTTATCCTTAAATTCTGAATCTATTCTAACAAATGCTCGGGGTAATGAGCGAAAAATTTTTGGGAAGAGCCTATCTACTAGGTACGGCTACCAGCAACTTCTAAGGATTAGGGAAAAAACCAAAAAGTTTAGCGGCACCTCCTAAAATAGCGACCACCAATGCTATCAGAATCCCTCGATTGGTGAATTCCTGATAGGCAACCCTTGCAGTTAATCCATTGATTTTTTCGTCTAAAGCTTTAATATCTCCCTTGAGTTCGGCCTGTCCTATTTCTACTTTAGTTAACCGGTCTTCTATCTTGTCAAATCTCTCATCAATACGTTTTTCCAGAGAGTCGATTTTCTCGTCAATACGTTTTTCCAGAGAGTCGATTTTCTCGTCAAGGCGTTTTTCCAGAGAGTCGATTTTCCCCTCAATCCTTGTCAGGACAGCTTCTAGGGAATAAGTGACAGTTTCGTTAGACATTTTGAGCAACTCCAAAAGTCAAATCTTCAGGGGTAAATGCTGGAGGCTATATCTTGCCGAAAAATCAGGGGTCTATAGGCGGACACGGATTCCCATTATAATAAAATTATAAGTCAAGACTTGAGTTTTTGTCAAGCTTTTTTTTGACGGCAATCAATGGCAAGAATTTCGGGGAAGTATTTAGCCACCGATGCCTAAACGTCCCGCTAAACTAGGGCTTAAAGGAATCAGAGTCGCCAACATTAAAAAGAGCAGTAATAAACCCCAACCGGCGCGGGTGTCATCGGGTTCCGTTAACTCATTTAAACTAGGTCTTTCCAACTCTCTTTGTAAAAAAGCGACTAAAATTGTCCAATAGAGAGGAATCGGATTACTGGGATTAACTAAGGAAATAATGCCCAAAATGACCAAAGTGGCCACAGTGGTGCGGCGGGCAATTTTGCGACCATAAATAGCCTGAACAATTCTGCCACCATCTAACTGTCCAGCAGGCAGTAAATTAAGGGCGGTAATCACCAATCCTAGCCAACCGATAACAGTTAAAGGATGCACGGAGATAACGGCATTTTGTAACTCGTCGCCCAAAACTATCCGCGCTAAAAAACTCACTAAAATTGAACTTTGGAAAAAGGTACTAGGGATTTGAAAAAGGCTGGCAGAATTAGATAAAGTCAGTCCAACGATTAACAAGATTAAAGAAACCAAACCTCCCAAAGCAGGACCAGCGAAAGCTATATCAAATAGGACACTGCGGTTAGGTAATAAAGATTCAAAACGAGTAATCGCCCCAAAAGAACCAATCTGCCAAGTGGGAAGAAAATAGGGTAAACTGAGACGAACATTATGGCGTTTAGCGATAATTAGATGACCGATTTCGTGGGCAATTAATACCGACCATAAACCCAAACTCAGGGGAATTGCTTCTCGATATCTCTGCCAATTACTAAACAAATCAAAACCCAATAAAATTCCCGCCGCTTCTAAGCTGGTGACAATGGTGGCTACTAACAAAACTAAAGAGAGATTTTTTTGAGCAAGAGTGGCAGGACTAGGATCGTTAGTTTTGGGAAGGATAATTACCACAGGTTTTTCCTCGGTTCCTTCCACCAGAAATAAACGATATTTGTCGCCAAAATGAACACTTAATTTCTGGGTTAAGCGCGAGTGAACGATATCTGGTTCTCCCCGTAAATTGCCTTTAAAAATTGCCCCTTCCTGAAAAGAGATAGTTTCGGTGGCAAAAAAAGTATCTATCCCAAAAATACTCTGAACAACTTTTAAATCCTCTTCGGGAATTGGCATCACATCCGGTACAATTGCTGTCACTGCTGCCGCGGTTTCTAGAGGAGTAACGGACTGGCTAACTGCCGGGTTAACTTTCGGTTCAATTATCTGATTGGTTTTCAGTAAGCGTAAACGGTTGCCCAAATAAATATAGATAATTGTGGAAGCAACCAGTAAAAAGAGAATTACCGCTAGATTGAGATAAATTCCTGCCGCAAATAGCCCGAAAAAAATTAACCAAGGAGCTATTAAGACCAGGGATTGTAACCAAGGTAAAATTCCCAGTTGGCCGTAGGGTTTAGCTCGATAAAAACTCCAAGTCAAGATAGCACCAGCGACGAGGAAAATAACAGCGACCGCAGCAATTTCCGAAGAAATATTAACCATAGGAAAGTCAAAATCAATAGGTTTTTATCAATCAATTTGATTATAAGCTTGCAGGGCGGCCCGTAATTGCCCTCGATGCTTTTGTAACAATTCTTGTCCTGCCGCCGCCGAAAGTCCCGTTTTCTGCATTAACAAAGCCAGTTTAACCCGGCGGCCACTTTTTTCCAGTAAAATTGCCGCTTCCTCACGACTAATATCGCTAAGGTTACAGATAATCCGCAGGGCGCGGTCATGGAGTTTATGATTAGTAACTGCCACATCGACCATCTGGTTGCCGTAAACCTTGCCTAACATGACCATTGTCCCTGTGGAAAGGATATTTAAAGCCATTTTCGTCACCGTTCCCGCTTTCAGACGGGTGGAGCCGGCCAGAAGTTCTGGTCCGGTCAATAAGCGGATATCCACATCCACAGGAATCTCCACTTGTTCGGCGGGGACACAACTAATAGCAATCGTCGTCGCACCCCGCTGTTTTGCCGCCTGTAAAGCCCCATGAACGTAGGGGGTTGTCCCCCCGGCGGTAATCCCCACTACCACGTCTAATTCGTGAATTTCTCGCTGGGCAATAATCGCCGCCCCATCTTCCGCTTTATCCTCCAAATCTTCGGAACTACGCACCAGCGCCGCCGCTCCACCGGCAATAATTCCCTGTACCAATTCCGGGGGAGTGCAGAAGGTGGGGGGACATTCGGCCGCGTCCAAAACCCCCAGCCGGCCACTGGTTCCCGCCCCAATGTAAAAGAGTCTACCACCTTTAGCCAGAGCTTGACTGGTCAGGGAGATTGCTAGGGCCAATTCTTGCCGGGCCATGGCGATCGCTTTTAGGGTTTGGGCATCCTCCTGATTGAAGAGATCCACCAATTCGAGCGGGTTTAATTGGTCTAAATTTAGGCTGTTTGGGTTAATTTGTTCGGTTAACAGGTGTCCTCTGCTTTCCCACTGTTCCATAACGGTTTAATTGAGCTTTTCGTAAGATTATTTTCAGTATATAGCCAATCGGTGGGTAAAAAGCTTGACAATTGCCGCCCGAATATTAGACAATGGTAAATTGTGTCAATTCCTGCTCGGATCAGGTGAAGACATTAGCACAAAAGCTGGAATTTTTTTCAGCTACCTGTACGGCAAAACGAGCGCAGAAAATTTATGAGTTACGCGATTATTGAGACCGGTGGCAAACAGATTCGGGTAGAACCCGGTCGCTATTACGATATTGAACTTCTTCCCGTCGATGAACAAAGTACCCATACCATCGACAAAGTGCTATTAATCCATGATGAGGATGATATTAGCATCGGTCAACCCTTTATCGAAGGGGCCACCGTCGAAGGCACTGTCATGCAACATCGTCGGGGCAAAAAAGTTATTGTCTATAAAATGCGCCCGAAAAAGAAAACCCGTAAAAAACGCGGTCATCGTCAAGAAATTACCCGTTTTATGATTGATTCAATCAATTATAACGGTAAAACCCTAGTCGCCACTGCTGCTACCTCCGGTGCTGAAGTTGTGGAAGATAGTAGCGATGAAGAAGAATAACTTTTAGAATCAAAAAAGCATTTGGAGAGAAATTATGGCTCATAAGAAAGGTACGGGTAGTACCCGCAACGGACGCGATTCTCGTTCCCAGAGACTAGGCGTTAAGCGCTACGGTGGTCAAGTGGTAAAAGCGGGAAATATTCTCATCCGTCAACGAGGTACTAAAGTTCACCCGGGTAAAAATGTTGGTCGTGGTGGCGATGATACTTTATTCGCTTTAATTGATGGTGTGGTCAAATTTGAATACAAGGATAAAAGTCGCCGTCAAGTTAGCGTTTATCCTGCTGAAGTTAGCGCCAGTTAATTCCATCAACTCTGATTAATTTTTTCCCTGTAACCTCCTAACTCATCCTAGGGGGTTTTTTCAGATAATTTATATCTGTTGACAGGGTAGATCGAACACTCATGGATTAGATATAGTCCGAAAGTAGCTCGGAAAAGATGAACTGAGTATGATTCTTAAAATTGCCGATATCTTAAAAAATTTGCCCTGGTCTTTCGATTCTACTGCCGAATTACCCTGGTTAGATCGCTCGCGAGCCGAAAAATCCCTGCAAAAAGCTCGTCAACAACGGCGAATTTCCGAACGAGAATATCAACTCCTCGACCATTGGCGAGAATTGGGTTATTGTATTGTCAAAGATTTAATTCCCGCAACGGCGATCAATAATTTAGTAGCAGAATTAGCCGATTTATTTTTCCTAGAATCGGCTATCCCTGGATTAAGAATTGAAGGCATTCAAGCAGAAAATCTACCGGCGAGTTTAAGTCACGAGCAAGTTTTAGCCCTAGATATGGAGCAAAGAAAAGCCTTAGTTAATTCTATTTGGCGACTCCATGCCTTTCATGAGATTTCCCCCGCTGCTCGAGCAATTTTTGACAATCAAAATCTGAGAGATTTAGTTAATTTAATTATTGGCAAATCCTGCGAACCGAGATATTCCATCAACTTCCTGCACGGTACAGAGCAGGGGCTACACGAGGATATGGCAGTTTTTTATGTTCATCCGGCTAATCATTTAGTCGGTGTTTGGATTGCCTTGGAAGATATTTCCGCCGATGCTGGCCCGCTAATTTTTTATCCTAAATCTCATAAAAATATCAAAGTAACTGACTTTTTTCCAGACTATCCCGCCGTCAATCTTAAAAATATTACTGCCGCTAAAATTCCCCAATACCAAGATTATGTTAACCAGCGCGCTCAGAATTATGACTGTCAATCATTTACTGCTAAAAAAGGAGAGATTCTTCTCTGGCACGGAATGTTAATTCATGGTGGTGGGAAGATTAATAATACCCTGCTAACCCGTAAATCGATGGTAATTCATTTTATTGCCGAGGGTGGCGATTACAATGATCGGGCTTTGGGGCCTTTTAATTGGTAAGATTAATCTACCACTAATAACTCGGAATTAATCGGACTAATTAGGGCTGGCTGAATAAAGGTAAAATATAGACGAGCTAAGGGGTTTGGGGCTTTTTTGCGAAGCAGGTGCAAGATTTTGAAAGTAGGGGCGAAGCATTGAGGTAATAACCTATCGCTGAAACCGTAGATTTCCTATCCGAATGCTTCTACTTTGTGAACAGGATTTGGTATAACTGATCACTGCTCACTGATTAAGCTGTAGCCTCTAAAAATACGCCTAAATTGCGGAATTTTTGATAACGAGATTCGCGCCGTTGTTGGGGTGTTAATAAAGATAAAGCCTCTAAATTTTCACTAATAGCGGCTTTTAAATTGGCTGCCGCTTTTATCGGATCAGCATGGGCCCCTCTGGAGGGTTCAGGAACGATCTGATCGATAATATTTAACTCTTTTAAATCTTTTGAGGTAATTTTGAGGGCAACTGCTGCTTTATCGGATTTTTTGGCATCTTTCCAGAGAATGGCGGCACAAGCTTCGGGAGTCGCCACGGTATAGACAGAATGCTCTAACATTAATAGGCGATCGCCGACACCAATCCCCAAAGCGCCGCCGGAACCACCTTCGCCAATAACAGTACAAATGATCGGCACATCTAAACGAAACATCTCCCGGAGATTATAGGCGATCGCTTCTCCTTGACCTAATTTTTCCGCTTCCACCCCCGCCCAGGCGCCGGGGGTGTCAATAAAGGTTAAAATTGGCTGATTAAACTGATGGGCGTGTTCCATTAAACGCATGGCTTTACGATAACCACCGGGGGCAGCCATGCCGAAATTTCTAGCGACATTATCCTTAGTATCCCGGCCTTTTTGATGTCCGATAATCACCACGGGACGACCGTTAAAACGGGCAACACCACCCACAAGGGCAGGATCGTCATAACCACCGCGATCACCGTGTAACTCGAACCATTCATCGGTGATGGCTTGAATATAGTCTAGGGTACTGGGGCGCCGGGGATGACGGGCTAATTGTAGCCTTTGGGAAGGGGTGAGATTGCTAAAAATTTCACGACGTAATTGATTAGCTCGTTCGTCTAGTTGACTAATTTGTTCCGAGACATCTACGCTATTTTCTTGGGCTAATTCTTTAATCTGTTCGATGCGGGATTCTAATTCGTAAAGGGGTTTCTCAAAATCTAGGAGAAAAATCTTTTTCTCGGTAGTCTCGTTTTTGGTCATAGGTTAGTGGCTAGAAGTTTACTTGAAGCTAATCTTTTCTAGCTTACCGTTTTTCAGCGATCGATTATCGGCAGCTTCGGGATTACCTGGAGATAATTTCAGGTTAACGATCTAAATCTGTCAATTGTCGTATAATAGTAGATCGTGCCTTTTTCACCCCAAGGAGGATTAGTTATGGCAGGAAGTGAACTAAAAGCGGATCTATGGGTTAACGAATATATTACCCCCTGGGACATTTATAGTCATGGGGTTTCCCGGATTTTAGCCTACAAAAAAACCGCTTTTCAGGAGATGTATATTGTTGAATCGGGGGCCTATGGAAAAGCCTTGGTACTGGATGGCAAATGGCAATCCTGTACGGGGGATGAATTTATTTATCATGAAGCATTAGTGCAACCGGCAATGATTGCCCACCAAGAAGCAAAAACTGCTTTAATTCTGGGAGGTGGTGAAGGTGCGACAACGCGGGAGTTATTGCGTTGGAAAACAATCGAAAAAGTGATGATGATCGATATCGATGGGGATGTGGTGGCAGCTTGTAAGGAACATCTTCCCGAAATGCACCAAGGCACTTTTGATGATCCTCGTTTTCAGTTAGTTGTGGCCGATGCTTTAGAAGTTTTAGACACCACTAATGATAAATGGGATATTATTATTTCTGATCTGGTTGATCCCATCGGAGAGGGTCCTTCTTTCCCCCTATTCACGAAAGAATACTTTGAAAAACTACAAAGAGTTTTGGCCGAAAATGGCATTGTTGTTGTCCAATCTGGCCCGGTTTCTCCTCCTTCGGTGATGTATCATGCGCGTTTGGTGAATACTTTAAAAGCAGTTTTTCCCTACGTTCATTCCTATTGCGCTCCTACTCCTAGTTATGGTTCCCCTTGGGGTTTTACTCTCTGTGCTAATCATCCTTTAAATACTCGTCCCGATCCCGATGTGGTGGATGAATTAATCAGCGATACAACTACAGGAGGATTACGTTTAATTGATGGCATGACTTTGCTCGGAATGTTACAAACTCCTCTCTATATTCGTCAAGCAATCGCACAAAATACGGAAGTTTATACCCTGGCAAAACCCCCGAAATTTTTCGGTCAAGGAGTAATCAGTAATCAGTAATCAGTAATCAGTTATCAGTTATCAGTTATCAGTAAATAAGGGTCATAATATACTCAACGGATTTAGAATTAGAAATCGATCGAGTCTTCATGATTGAGAATTGCTTGCAGAATTTCTAGGGGAACAGTAGCAAAGTATTGCTGGAGAAAGTTTTCTAGGGCCACCGCTTCTAGAAATTGCTCAATCTTATTAATTTTTGCCTCATGATTGATTAATTCAAAGGATAAATTTTCTTGATTTTTCTTGACTTTAAAGCCATTTTCTGCTAGGGAAATTAATCCTAATTCTAGGGTATGATAACTGAGGTTTAAGCGCTTTTGTAATTGTTGACGGGAAATACTGGTTTTAGTTCTAGCTAAATATTTCCCAATCCCCACAAGGTTTATCCATGTGGTGTGAGCGGATTTTTTTAAAGGACTAGCATAGGCAAGAACTAACTTTTTATCGCGTAAAATTGCCTGTTGATATTCCCTGGAAAGTTTTGTCCAATCCCGGGGACATTCCCAGAGAAAAAGGGGATTTAATTGGCTAACTTCTTGACTAATTTCTCGATGGCGATTGTCGATTAAAAAATCTTTTTTATTGCTATAGGTTAGGGATTGTTGTTGATAAGTTTGCAGGGCAATTAAGCGCACTTCATAGCGATTTTTGTAGGTATTAAAATCTAATTCAACTACGGCATCATAACGGGTATCGGCAGCAATTTCGTCTTTGTGATGACCCCACCACATACCGGGGAAACCCTGCTCGATTGAACTATCCCAGATTTCAAAAGTTGTCCGGGGATAAGCGATTTTTTTGCCTTTGAAATCCTCAAGATTTTTATGCCAAAGATTTTGAAAATAACAATTTTGAATTAATAGCTTTGGTGTCGGATTACCCATTCCGCAGGGTTCCAGTAATTTTAATTCTCGAAATAGACTTTTTCCCAATTGGGAAACCGTCACCACCGCATCTACTTCTATCTGGGAAGAAAGGGAAGTTAAATCAATTCCTGTGCGTCGCAACTGTTGATTAATTCCCTCAATAAATAGGGGTAAATTTTCTATAGTTAAACTTAAACCTGCGGCCAAAGGATGACCACCAAAACGATGTAAAAGATGGGATTGAGAAGATACTAATTGATAGAGATCGATCTCACGAATTGACCGAGCGGAACCCTTAGCAAAAGGTGGTTCACTGGTACTTAATAAAATTGTTGGTCGCTGGTATTCTTGGGCAATTTGTCCCGCAACTAATCCTAAAATTCCCGCTGGCCATTGGGGATCATCTAAAATAATTACATTAGTGGTGGAAAGATCAATTCTCTCTAGTTTTTTCTGAACTTGTTTAATAATATCCCGTTGGATTTCTTGGCGACGAATGTTGGCTAATTCCGCTTGTTCAGCTAATTCGTGACAACGCTTTTCATCTTCACTGGTAAGTAATTCCACACAAAATCTAGCATCGCCATAAATGCGACTGACAGCATTAATTCGCGGTCCAATACCGAAGGATATATCCAGCGGTCTATCTCCGGTTTTGTTACATAAATCGAGTAATTTTTTAACTCCCAAACGCTGAGTATTTTGCAGTTTTTGAATACCTTTTTGGGCTAAATAACGACATTCTCCCGTCAATTTGACTAAATCGGCAATTAAACCAATCGCAACTAAATCGAGCAAATTTTCTAGGGGTTTTCTGGGAATATCTGCAAGGGTTAAATACATCGCTTCCACTAATTTATAAGCAACGGCAACCCCAGAAAGATGATAGAAAGGATGGGTTTCCACAAAGTAGCGGGGATTAATCAGGGCAATCACCTCGGGGCGCTCGTCGGGTAGGGTATGATGATCAGTAATGATAATATCGATGCCTAGACTGTTTGCATAGTCAATTTCGGCGATATTCGTGCTTCCTGTGTCACAGGTGACGATTAAACTGGTTCCTTGATGCGCTAGTTTCTCGATACCTGGACAATTGAGGCCGTGGGATTCTTTTTGGCGATCGGGTATGTAATAATCTAACTGTTGATAGGGTGGGAAAAACTGTCCCAATCCTTCCCAGAGGACACTGGTAGCGGTGACACCATCGGCATCGAAATCACCCCAAATAGTCACTTTTTCGCCTTTATTTAGGGCTTTTTGCAGTCTTTTGACGGCGAAGTTCATTTCTTGCCCAAAATCAAAGGGAGTTTTTGACTGATAAGCTTTCTCATCCAGAAACGTCCCCAGAGTCACCACATCCCGGACACCGCGATGCCATAATATTTGTGCCACGACGCTGCCATCCGACTCTGGGGTATAGTCTTCGACTATTTTTAAAAACTCTTGGGGAAGCTCTACCGATGGGGGAATTTGCCAGTTAGACACGGGATATCAAGGAAAAAGTAAAAAGGAAAAAAGGTGACAGTCAACTTTTGTGATTTTCCCTATCTCCATTTAGCCACCACTAACGGGGGGAATTAAAACTATCTCATCGCCATTTTTGAGGATTTTCTCTCCCGAAACAAACTGAAGATTAACTCCAAAACGAGTAACATCGCGCCATCTTTCTAATTGAGGATAGGGGGCTATAATATAGTTTAACACTGCTGCCACGGAAGTTTGGGCAGGAAATTCGAGGTTTAATTGTGAAGTTTGATAGACTTCTTGATAAATAGCAAATAGTTTGACTGTGATCGTAATCTTTTCCATCTTTACATCAATATTTTTCCTAGGATAATAACATTAATTGAGAACCCTGTTCGGTTTTGCGGACTTCGATGCGATGTTGAAAAGCTTCTTTAAATTGGGGCATATGAGTTACAGTCAAAATACAGGCAAAATCGGCGGATATAGCGTTAATTGCCGCAATTAAGCGCTCGCATCCTTCCGCATCCTGAGTTCCGAATCCCTCGTCAACAATGAGCATTTGTAGGGCTGTTCCCGCTCTTTGTGCCAATAATCTCGCTAAAGCTAATCGAATCGAGAAATTAATCCGAAAAGCTTCTCCTCCTGAATAGGTTTCGTAGGGACGGGCTCCCCGGGTATCACCAATAATAATATCTAAAGTATCGATTGACTTTTGTTGCTGTTTCTTCGTACCTTTACCGCTTTTTTGGGTTAAAAAATGCACATGAAATTGATTACCAGTTAAGCGAGCTAAGATATGATTAGTTTGAGCTTCCAACTCTGGTAAAACATTCTCAATCATCAGAGTTTGTAAGCCATTTTTGCCGAAAGCTAGGGCTAACTCTTTATAAACTCTATATTGTTGTTTAACTTTAGCTAAATCGCTCTCTTTTTCTGTCAGTTGTTTACCTAAAGTTTCTAGTTGATGTAACTTCTCCTCAACCCGACCTTTTTGGGAGAGCAATCCATCAATTATCTGTCTTCGCTGTTGAATATTAGTCGATAATACGGCTATTTCTTGGCGATAGTCAGTCAAAGTACCAATCTTTTGACTAATATTTACTAACTCCTGATTTATCTTCTGGCGATCCTCATTTCGCAGCTGTAATCTTTGCTCAATGTCAGCGATTTTAGCGGCTATTTCTGGATAATTTTTTTCTGCTTGTTGCCAGTCTTGATACTGTAATCTTACCCCCTGTAATTGTCGGATCAGATTTTGAATATTCTGATGTTCACTGCGATCATAATTTAAGTTTTGAATAAGCTTTTCTAAGCGTTCAATTTCCTGTTTCAGTGGGGAGTTTTGACCTAGTTCTTGCTTCTCTTGTTCTAGTCTAGCTAATCGATTAATTAAATTAGGTTTCTCAGCCTTGATATTAGCTAAACGACGGTTTGCTTGCTTAAGTTCTGATTCTTGAATTTCTGCCCAACGCCATCTTTTTTCTTCTCCTCTGACTAAAGCGTGACTTTGTTCATCATAGTTTAATAGGGCGATTTCTTGATTGACAATTTGCAATTCTTGCTGTAATTCTAGGGCATAATTGCCACTGCTTAAAAGTGCTTCTAACTGGACAAGTATCTCCTCGGTTTTCTCTAGTTCTATTTCCTTTTCTTCAATAGTTTCTAACTTGACTTCTAACTGTACATATTTTTGTTGTAGATTCGCCCTTGCTGGCAATTCTTGTTTAATTTGGGCTAATTCCTCCCCTAAACGTTTTAAATCTCGATCACAGTCTGCCATCCGTTCCTGTAGGGACCAGATTTGCTCTTGAATTTGTTCTTGATTTTGATGGGTTTTCCTGATTACTTGATGACGGTGATGACTGTCTAAATTCTGTTCACACAGAGGACAAACCGAATCGGGAATATTTAATTTTTCCAATTTATCAGTTAACTCTAAAAGTTGTTCTTCATATCTTTTCTGTTGCTCCAATAAACTTTTTTTGTCCACTTGTTTGAGAGTTTCCTTTTCTTCAACTCGTTCACAATAGGTTTGTTTTTTATCTAGTTCTTTAATTCGTTTGGCTAAATTGAGAGCTTCCTCTCTTAGCAGCGGAATACGAGCGATTTCTGTCTCTAATTGTTGCCGATTTCTTTGCAGTTGTTCCCGACGAGCATTAATCCTGGCTTTTTCCCGTTCCAACTGCATATTTAGATCAGCTTTTCGGCTATTTAAAGGAGCATATTTTAAAGCTAATCTATCCAATTCCTGAAGACGTTGACGATGATAATTTAACTTCTCCAATGCTGCTTGAATATCCCCCGCTTGCTCGATAATTTTTTGAGTTTCTTGTTCCTGTCTTCCCAATTCTTCTAAACGAGCGCTCGTTTGTTGGATGGGAAGGGTAAATTCGTTAATTTTTTGCTGTAATTTCTGTTCTAATTGTTGTTTATCATACTGGGCCTGTTGCCAAGCTTGCAATTGACTTGACAAACTGGCCTCTTTCTGGTCTAAATTGATTAGGCGCTCGTGTGCGGTAATAATCTCATTTTTGCGATGAAGAATAGTCCTTATTTGATTTAATTGATTGTCTAGACTAACTTTTTCCCGGTCTAATCTCTCGATTTCTGCTAATAAAGCTCGCTCCTGTTCTCTTTGCCACTGCAGCTGTTTTTCCCAATTCTGACGCTGATTTTCTTCCCCCTGTCGTTGCTGTAAACGCCGATTATTTACCTCTTGTTCTTGATTAATTTGGTCAATTTGGCTGCTTAACTCTTGCAGCTGTTCCTGATAAGAATTTTTCTCCTGAAGACGGAGTTTGATAGTTTCTACTTGCTGCTCGATCTGGAGGGACTGCCCATCAAATTGTTTCGATATATCCTTGGCTTTATTTGCTAAAATTTCATAGCGATCAAGTTGTAATAATTCTGCTAAAATCTGTTTACGACCACTGGGAGGCTGTTTCATAAACTCGTCCGCTTGTCCCTGTCGTAAATAAGCAGAATTAATGAAAGTTTTATGGTCTATTTTTAGATAAGTATTAATCTGTGCTTGAGTATCTTTAATACTTTTACCCGATAAAGGACGAAAACTTTGATCATTAATCACCTGAAAATCTAAACCAGAAGCTTTTCCCCCCCGGTGACGACTACGGATAATTTTATAAATTTCTCCCCCATAACTAAACTCGAAATCTACCCGCGCATAATCGCTGCCCGCATGAATGACATCATCAGCAATCGAGACGCGACTTTCTCCCCAAATTGCCCAAGTAATTGCTTCGAGTAAAGAGGATTTTCCCGCACCATTGGCACCACAAATACAGGCAGTATGTAATCCGCGAAAATCTAGCACTGCCTCGCGATAACTGAGAAAATTTTTCAGGGTTAATTTTAGGGGAATCATAAGCTGGGAGGTGGGGAGGTGGGAGAGGGGAGAGAATGCAGTACAGGTTAGAAATTAATCAGAGGATAAAAAACCGGGGACAAGATAGCTTCAGCGAAATACATCTGGGTGAATCTATTCGGTATCAATAACTCTCTCCTACAATAACCTCTAATCAAAGCTTAACTGAAATCCAGCCGGGGGCAAATGCGCTTTTTTTGTTCCTCAGAATTCTCCTCACCATCATCACAACCTAGGCACTGTTCACAGATAACCGCTCAGGGTCCCTCGATTTGCTAATCTAAAGGAAAGATAACCGATTCTTAAGACCAAATCTATGAGCATTCCCGAAATTAGCGTCGATGAACTCGCTCTCCGTTTAGCCGCTCATGATCCTAATTTACAACTTATTGATGTGCGCGAACCGGAGGAAGTTGCGATCGCATCTGTAGCCAGTTTTACCATTTTACCCTTGAGTCAATACCGAGAATGGTCGCCCACTATTGCCACCCAATTCAACCCCCAAGCGGAAACTCTCGTTATCTGTCACCATGGCATGAGATCCCTGCAAATGTGCCAATGGCTACAAAGTCAGGGTTTTACTAATGTTAAAAATATTAACGGTGGCATCGATGCTTATTCCCTCCTCGTCGATCCTAATATTCCCCGTTACTAATTTTGATGGCCTCAATCAGGAAAAGAGAGGGGTAAACTATCCCCTTTCTCCCCATTGATAACTGATAACTGATAACTGATAACTGATTAAGCGTTATACTGTCTAAAAAAATGTTATAAATCTTTTGTTAAGATTATTCCCCTATGTCCGCTAGAACCCATCTCAGCGATCGCTATCAGCATATCTTAAAGGCGACAATCCAACATTATATCGCCACGGCCGAACCGGTTGGCTCAAAAACTCTGGTGGAGGAGTATAAATTTACTGTTAGTTCCGCCACGATTCGCAATGCTCTCGGTAAACTGGAAAAAGAAGGTTTACTCTATCAACCCCACACTTCCTCCGGACGCATTCCCTCCGATTGGGGTTATCGTCTCTACGTCGATGAGTTAATGACTCCCGATGACCGTATCGGCGAAAAAATCGGCTATTATCTGCATCAAAACGCTAAATCTCCTGCTTGGAGTCTCGAAAGTCTGCTGCAACGGGCCACCCAACTTTTAGCCGGTTTAAGCGGTTATATCGCTATCGTTACCCTCCCCCACACCCTCACTAATACCCTGCGTCATCTGCAATTAATCCCCGTCTCAGCCAGGCAGATTATGTTAATTATTGTTACAGATAGTTTACAAACACGCTCGGTTATGATAGAGATTCCTGAGTCTATGGCAACGGACAAGAAGGATGGATTAGCAGAAGAATTACAAATCCTCTCTAATTTTCTCGGGGAAAAATTAAAAGGTTATTGCTTGGCAGATTTAATTAACCTCGATTGGCAGCAAATCGAGCGAGAATTTACCCGTTATACCCATTTTCTCCAACAATTAAGCCAAGAAATCGGCGCTAGTCTCCAATCCACTGCCACCCCGGAGATTATCGTCCATGGTGTCGCTGAAGTCATTCGACAGCCAGAATTCGCCCAATGGCAACAAGTACAAATGTTACTGCATCTATTGGAAGCAGAACAGGATCGCCTTTTACCCCTGATTTTACAAAGACCAGAACCGGAAAAATCAGCTAAAAAAGTCAAAATCACTATTGGTTCCGAAAATCCTCTGGAATCCATGCGCCCTTGTACTCTTATCTCCGCTTTTTATAAACAGGGAGATACTCCCGTCGGTAGTGTCGGCATTATCGGACCGACGCGAATGTTATACGAAAATACTATTCCCCTAGTGGAATCCACCGCTAACTATCTCAGTGAAGCTATAAGTAAGTAGATATCGCCCGCAAAGGTTCGGGAATAGGACAATCGACAGTAAACTCTAAAATTGTCTCACCATCCCCCAAATAACCAGAATTGGCAAAACAGAGCAACATCCGCACCAGCGCCACCCACACCTCCCCATCGAACTCCCAATCCTGTCCCCGACGCGCTCCACAGGCGATCGATTTTAGCGCCCAAAAATAACTATTTCTCACCACCGAACCACCTTTTTTATAAACAGGCACATCCTCATGGTGAATATAAAGAATATCATCTTTAGCGATCGCTCTCATCGGTGGTTGGCAAAGTTGCAGGAATTTTCAGCTGACTGTCCTAGATAATAACATCTTTAGCGATCGCTTGGGTCGCTCCAGAAAACCCACTCTAATCATGAATTTATATGAAGATATTTGGCTTGTTCTCGGCTGAGATGAAAGATTATGTCAAGTTTTCCTAAAATGTACCAAACAGTCTTGACAAACTGAAGTTTTCTCCAATAGGGCTTTTTCATGGGATGGGATAGATTAATTCCTATCCCCAGTCCAGGGTTTTGATAATATTCACTGATGAATGGCTCACTTTAAAATCAGCTTTTTTCGGGGATATACGCAGCTAAATTGTTTTATGTCAAGAAAAATCAACAAAAATCTCCTTGACAAAACCACAAGCTGCCAATTAAAATAAACGTCGATCAGAATCAAAAGGAATAGGTATATATTACCTATTTTCTGCCGATGTTGATTTTCTGCCGATGTTCCCCTAAACCTTTTGAACTCAGGCAATTTGCTTAATTTATCCCCTTATTAGACAAGGAAAAATCATGAGAAGCCATCAAATTGCAGTTTTATTATCCACCTTCGCCACCGTTGCCCTAGTTGCCCCCGCAGTCCAAGCGGGAACCCTTGTTACCTCCCTACCGATTGTTTTTCAAACCACGACAGGTAATTTTAACTCCCCTTCTTCTCCACCACCATCTAGTGGCAATCCCGATCCCATCAATGGCATCGGTGCTACGATCATTAATGCAGGACAAGGTGATACAGACCCCTTTACTCCTGCTACTGGCGGCGCAATTCTAGGTAATTTCATCGCCGCTAATGTTTTAGGTTCATTCACTTACCAGTCTTCCGATGCTAACGCTAAACTAGAGTTCGATCTCTTTGCTCACGGAACTCACGTATTCAATAACGTTCTTGCCAGTGGCATTGATACTATTACCAGTACCCCCTTCAACTTCGATGTCTCGTCGGTGGTACCTACTAACTTTAGTCTTCCTCTGTTCATTCGTTTCACTCAAACTGGTAACGCCTTGTCCACCTTGGCCGGCGTTAAAATAGAAATCACCACCAAAACACCTGAACCCGGAACTATGACCGCTATCGGTTTATTAGGTCTGGGTTTAGCTGGTGCCGCTACCCGTCGTCAACTGCAAGAAAAAACCAAAACCAAAGTCTAACCCTTCGACTAAGCTCAGGGCGAGATTAGCGAAAATTTCGGTTTAATATCAAAACTGAGTGTGTCAGGTTGGGCGCATCTCAATTTTTGAAGAACTATCTAGGGCTTGCTGAATAAATATAAAAACCTTGTTGGATAATATCTTTAGGCCTTTTTGAAATCAAAAAGTGCCAGCCCTTGGAGTGATCAGGGGGAAAATTTAGGCACTTTTTCCCTGAAAATTGGGTAATTGACCACCTAAAAATGGGTAAAACCCTACACCCCACACCCTACTACTAGGAAAAACTTTTTCAGCAAACCCTATTTAACTATGACCACTAATACTGTCACCACTCCCTCGGCCAAAAAACTCTGGTTAGCAGCCATTAAACCACCAATGTATAGTGTGGCGATTATACCGATTATTCTGGGAACAGCGATCGCTTATCAGGAAACAGGTGGATTTTCTCTCCCGATTTTTGGCACTTTTATCCTCTCAGCTATTTTAATTCTCGCTTGGTTAAATCTCAGTAATGATGTTTTTGATGCCGATACCGGGATCGATGTCAATAAGGCACATTCGATCGTTAATTTAACTGGCAATAAATCTTTAATTTTCTGGCTAAGTAATCTTTTTCTATTAGTGGGTATTGCTGGTATTTTTGCTATTAGTTATGGGCGAGGCGATTGGATGATCCTAGAATTAATCGCCCTCTGCTGTTTTTTGGGCTATACCTATCAAGGTCCGCCCTTCCGTCTCGGTTATCAAGGATTAGGTGAAATTATCTGTTTCTTTACTTTTGGACCCTTGGCGATTGCGGCTGCCTACTATTCCCAAGTCGGTGCTTTTTCTCTCTCTAGTCTAGCGGCTTCAATTATTATCGGGATTACCACTTCTATCATCCTTTTTTGTTCCCATTTCCATCAAGTCGCCGATGATCTCAAAGCGGGTAAAAAATCACCCATTGCCCGTTTGGGTACTTTAAAAGGTTCTAAAGTTTTAACCGTAGTGACGGTTCTCGTTTATGTTTTAACGGTAGTTTTTGTGCTGCTGCAGGTTTATCCCCCTCTCACTCTTTTAATCTTCCTTAGTCTCCCTTTCGCTTGGCAATTAGTCCACCACGTTAACCAAAATCACGACCAACCTCAGCTAGTCAGTAACTGCAAGTTTATAGCGGTTAATCTTCACTTTTTTAGTGGCATTCTCTTCTCCCTTGGCTATTGCCTTGCTTCCCGTTTATAAACCAGATTTTTTTCTTAAACCCCTGTATCAGTTATCAGTTATCAGATTTGAGTTTTAAGTGTGCAGTATGTATTAAGTGGGCCGTATTAAATAAGGCGGATTCAGCCTTAGTCTGGTACATCTTCCAGTTTCCTACTGTCTTTTTACTGATCACTGATTACTGTTTACTGATCACTGATGACTGTACCCGATCGAGTTTGCACCTATTAACGGAAAAGTGACAGAATAGGGAGATAGATCGCCACAAATAAAGGTTAGCATGAGTGAACAACCCCTCGGATCGGTTATTCAAGGTTCCCTGAGTGAAGGTTTAGAAATCCGTCTTTATCCGGATATTTCCGTGGAGGATATGCGCGTCGGTAAATTTTTAGTGGTGCAAGGCACTCGCTCGCGTTTTTTCTGTCTCCTCACCGATGTCTCCCTGGGTAACTCTAGTCCCCGGATTATCGCTAACCCTCCCCATCCCGATGATAGTTTTATGCGCGATGTTTTAGCGGGTAGCGGTACTTATGGTACTATTGAACTATCTCCTATGCTTATGTTTACGAAGTCAGAGGAAGCCCCGGCTTTTCAAGCCAGGGTCTCTCTGACGCCGACTGGAGGTAATTCTCCCGCAGTTTCCGACACTTCTTTAGGCTCTTTTCAACCCCAAACCAGCGCCGATTTAGAATTACTGCCAGTTAAAACTATTCCCGCGCATTTTAGCCAAGTTTATGAAGCTTGTGAGCAGGATTTTCGCATGGTTTTCGGTTGGGAAGATGATCCCACCAGAAAGAATTTTGCCATTGGTCAACCCCTTGACATGGACGTGCCAATATGTATTAATCTCGATCGCTTTGTGGAACGTAGTAACGGCGTTTTTGGCAAATCCGGGACGGGAAAATCCTTTTTAACCAGGCTGTTAATTTCGGGTATTATTCGCAAACAAGCAGGGGTTAACCTCATGTTTGATATGCACTCGGAATACGGTTGGGAAGCGATGAAAGAAGGGAAGGAGGTTTCTACGGTGAAAGGATTATGTCAATTATTCCCCGGACAGGTGGAAATTTATACCCTGGATCCCGATTCTACCAAACGCCGGGGAGTACGAGGAGCGCAGGAATTATTCTTAAGTTATAATCAGATTGAAATCGAAGATATTCGTTTAATCGGTCGGGAATTAGGCATCTCGGAAGCTAGTTTAGATAATGCCAATATTCTCTATAACGAGTATGGAGAATCTTGGATTACTCAGTTATTGAATATGAGTAACGAGGATATTAAAATCTTCTGTACGGAAAAACAAGGCCATGCCGGATCAATTATGTCCCTCCAGAGAAAATTAATGCGTCTGGAGAGTTTGAAATATTTAAAAAGTTCTTGTCCCCACAATTATATCGATCAGGTTTTACAAGCTTTAGATGCGGGTAAGCACGTTGTCATTGAATTTGGCTCCCAAAGTAATATGCTTTCCTATATGTTAGCCACCAATATGATCACCCGTCGGATTCATGCTAATTATGTTAAAAAAGCTGAATATTTTTTACAAACTAAAAACCCCGTTGATCGGCCGCAACAGTTAGTGATTACCATTGAAGAAGCTCATCGATTTTTAGATTCTGCCGTGGTGCATCAAACTATCTTTGGAACCATCGCCAGGGAGATGCGAAAATACTTTGTTACTCTCCTAATTGTCGATCAAAGACCTTCAGGAATTGATAACGAAGTTATGTCTCAGGTCGGGACGAGAATCACCTGTTTATTAAACGATGAAAAGGACATCGAAGCCATATTTACTGGGGTTTCTGGAGGGGGAAGTTTGCGATCAGTTTTAGCGAAATTAGACTCAAAACAACAAGCTTTAGTTTTAGGTCATGCGGTCCCTATGCCGGTAGTAATTCGTACTCGCGCCTACGATCAAAAATTCTATACTGAAATAGGCGCAACCGACTGGCGAGAATTACCCGATGAGGAAGTTTTAGCGGCGGCCAAAATTGCCAAAGCCGATCTAGGATTTTAGAAAAATTAATTTTTGATTGTAGAATAGAGTTGGATTGTTTTTACTGTTTACCCCCCATGACCGCTCCAATACCGATCTCGAAGATCAGCTTATACGATCGAGATTTTCAGCTATGGATCGAGACAACCGTTAACCAATTACGACAGGAGGATTTTGCCTCGGTTGACTGGACTAATCTGATCGAGGAATTAGCAAGTATGGGAAAAAATAATCGACACGCTCTCAAAAGTTTGTTAATTCAATTATTAGCTCATCTGCTCAAGTTAGTTTATTGGCAGACGGAAAGAGAGTATAATGCTAATAAATGGGAAGCGGCAATTATTAATTTTCGAGTTGAAATTGCCGAGCTGCTGGAAGACAGTCCTAGTTTAAAACCTTATCTCCTCGAAATTTTCGATTCTTGTTATGGAAAAGCTAGGCAAATAGTCTCGAAATTGAGCCAGCAAGAAATTCCCATAGAAGTCATTATTACCCCAGCAGAAACCCTGGATGAAAACTGGTTTCCCTAACTATGCAACAAGGTGATTTAATCGAGATCGAGATTACCGACCTCAACCATACGGGCGAAGGTGTGGGAAAATACCGAGGACAGGTGATTTTTGTACCAGATACGGTTATTGGCGATCGCATTCAAACTCGCATCACCTATATCAAAAAAAGTCATGCGATCGGCAAACTACAAACTATTCTACAAGCATCTCCCCATCGTATCCGGCCCCGCTGCATCGTTGCCGATAAATGTGGTGGCTGTCAATGGCAACACATCGAGGATCAATTTCAGCTGCAGGTCAAAAAAGAGCAAGTACAAGAGGTATTAACCAGAATTGGCGGTTTTACCGATCCTTTAGTTTATCCTCCCCTCACCGGTAATTCTCCCCTCGCTTATCGCAATAAAGCTACCTATCCCCTCGGATTTTCCCCCACTGGCAATGTGCAAGCGGGTTATTATCGTCGCGGCAGCCATCATCTGATTAATCTCAATCAATGTCCGATTCAAGATCAGGCTTTAAATCCGTTTCTAGCAGAGATAAAACGGGATATTCAGGAGCAAGGCTGGTCAATTTACGATGAAAAGACCCATCAAGGACAATTACGCCATTTATCCCTAAGAATTGGCCGCCACACGGGAGAAATTTTATTAACCCTGATTAGTACCGATAATAATTTACAGGGAATTGAGACCCAGGCGCGGCAATGGCTGGCAAAATACGCCAATTTAGTCGGTGTAACCGTGAATTATCACCCCGATCGAGGGAATGCTATTTTTGGCGCTCAGACCACAACTATCGCCGGACGGGATTATATTACCGAAAAGTTCGCCGGATTAACCTATCAACTGGCTGCCGATACCTTTTTTCAGGTTAATACAGAGGCTGCTGAGGCCTTATTTGCGGTTATTTGTCAGAAATTAGACCTTAAAGGTGAAGAAATTCTTATTGATGCCTACTGTGGCATCGGTACTTTTACTTTACCCCTCGCTAAACGGGTTAAAGAGGTGATTGGACTAGAATCCTATAGCTTTTCCCTCGATCGAGCCAAGATTAACGCTCAATTAAATAATATTACCAACACAACTTTTATTTTGGGGGCAGTAGAAAAAACTTTACCGCAACTGACAGTTAAACCCGACATTATTCTACTCGATCCGCCCCGCAAAGGTTGCGATCGCTCTGTCCTTGATAGTCTGCTACAACTGCAAAGTCAACGCATTGTTTATATCAGTTGTCAAAGTGCAACTTTAGCCAGAGACTTGCAATATCTCTGTAAAACAGGCGATTATCAACTGCTAGAAGTGCAAACAGCTGATTTCTTTCCCCAAACTCCCCACGTCGAATGCGTCGCTTTTCTTAGACAAAAAACAGCGAATATGGTAGGATGAAATAGGAGGAAAACCCCGACACTTTAGCCGTTTATAGCTGAAAAGTCAATGGTTAAAAATTATAGCATATCAGTATCGGTTCCAGTCAACTACTTTTTTGATTAATTACCCGCTCAAAGTGGCCTTGATTCTCGATTGGTTTGTAGATCAATCATAAAAATATCTAATCAATCTCAGAGACAGAAAAGGGACAAAACATGACTCATTAGGTATGGCAATCATCTAGATCGACGGTTAAGAGACCTTAATCTTTCTGTAAGAGAACAGTCATTGAATAAAAGCTAGAGGTAAAGCGTGTGATTGCTATTTCACTGCCAACAAGCAAACGAAGCTGGAACACTATGAGTTTCGCTTCCACCTTGTATCTTTGTCCGATTTTAGATTTATTGACCGCTAGTATTCCCGAAGAATTAGAACCAGAAATTAGATTAGGATTGCAGGAAGCTTTAGTTAATGCCGCTAAACACGGCAATCATCTCGATCCCAGCAAAACCGTCGTTGTTCAATTTTCTAGCAGTAAAGACGAGTATTCTTGGGTAATTACCGACGAAGGTTGTGGATTTACGCCAGGTTGTCACCATCATGGCTGTAGTTGCGATTGCCCCAATTTTCCCCCCGAAGAAGCGGAAAATGGCCGAGGACTGTGTATGTTATATCAAATCTTCGACCAAGTTCACTGGAATCAACAAGGAACCCAACTGAAACTTTCTAAACAAATTAAACAGGAACGCTGGTTGAATTAATGACCATGACCGTGAGAAGGACAGGGAGGAGCAGAAATCGAGCGATCGAGCCAGCCTGTAGCCTGTTGTAGCCGAGGAAGTGCTTCTTCTGGCTGATTATCTAATAAAAACACCAAAGCCGTCCCTAATTGTTCAGCGGCCCGAGCATTACGATTGGCCTTCAGACGATGCCAGTCAATCGGTGCGATCGCCAAACGTTCCGCCAAAATCCGCGCCAATTCCAGGGTAGATAGATCATCAACAGTCTGAGAGGAGGAAGAGACAGGGGATGGAATCATAATCAAAAGGTTTCGTAAAACCGTAAAATCGTCTATAACTATAGTTTAGACGCAGGAAATCCCATCGAGTCCATGTCCTTAGAAGAAAACCCATACCCTAACGATGAATCGGCAGAATTTACCCAAGCGATTGAAGAAGTCGAAGCGGCGATCGCAACACTAAAAGACCGTTATCGACAGATCAACGAAGCAGAACAGCAAAAAAAAGACCTAGAAGCACAATTTAGCCAAATAGAACCCCAATGGCGGGAAAATCCCCTACCTGAACTAGAAAAGGAATTGGTACAAATTCGCGAACAGATTCAAGAATTAGAGGTAATTTTAGAAAGCAATTTACTTAAAGAAGGGGAATTAAAGCGCCTATTCTGGGAAGGAATCCGTCGCGGACTGCTGGGGGAAGTTTTTTGGCAAATTGTCCGCTTTGGTGGTATTGGAGTCTTACTGGGTTGGATTCTGCGATCCTGCACTGGGTGATTAACTGGTATCTAAATTACTTGTTAAGACGGCACTGGGGAGGAGAGAAGGTAGCTTTTTTTCAGTGAATGCTCACCTAATACTGCTCACTGAAAAATCGCCTATCTCCCCATCTCTCTATTTCGGTAAAATTCGGCCAATAGTGCGATTTTCGGGGGTAAAAGTCTCTTTAGCCACCCGTTGAATATCGGCTGCCGTGACAGCATTATAAGCATCTAATTGGGCGAATAAATTACGCCAATCGCCGGTTTTTACCTCGTATTCAATCAAGGATCGCGCCATGCCCATGTTAGAATCAAGACCTCTTAATAGGGCTGCCCGTAGTTGATTTTTAACCCGTTCTAATTCCTGTTCCGAAACCGGTTCATTTTTCAATCTTTCCAATTCCAAATTCAAACCCTGCGCTACTTCCTCCAGGCTGACATTAGGAGCGCTCAGAGCATAGAATAACAGCAAATTCGGGTATTTATCCCCCGGAAAGCCGTTAAATCCCTGGGCAGCGAGGGCAAGTTGTTTGTCCTCCACTAAAGCTTTATACAGTCGCGAAGTTCTTCCTTCACTCATTAAAGTGGCGATAACCTCGTAAACCGCATGATCGGGATGATTGAGGGCGGGACGATGGTATCCTTCTAAATACCAAGGCTGCGAGGCTAATTTTAGGGTAATTTCCTTTGTTTTGGTTTGGTTCGGTTCCACTACCGTCACCTGGGGGGGTTTTGGTTTAGCGGGAAAACGACCAAAATAAACCTTAGCTAACTGTTTGACCTGTTCTGGGTCCACATCTCCGGCGATAGCTATGGTTAAATTACTGGCAGGATAAAATTTATCGAAAAAGTTTTGGATATCTGAGGGTTCTAGATTGCGAATATCTCGATCGTAGCCGATAACGGGACGTTTGTAGGGATGGACAGTATAAGCTTGATCGAGAAAAGCTTCGATTAATAGACCCAAGGGGCTATTATCCGTCCGCATCCGTCTTTCTTCTAGAATTACGTCTTTTTCTTTGTAAAATTCCCGTTGGAACACCGGTTCTAAAAATCGTTCCGATTCCAAAGACATCCACAATTCCAATTTATTCGACGGGAAACTGTAAAAATAGCTAGTTGCATCGGTGGAAGTGGTGGCATTTAAACCGACTCCCCCCTGAGTTTCGACGATTTGCCCGTATTCGTTGCGTTGGACGAATTTCTCGGACTCTGCCTTAGTTTTTTGAAATTCTTCCGTTAATCTAGCCACTTCTGCGCTTTTACCCGCTTTTTTGGCTGCTTGCAGTTCTTTGTCTATAGCTTCAAGGCGATCGAGGACTTTTTTCTCGCTAAGATAATCGGTAGTACCGATGGTTTTTGTGCCTTTAAAGGCTAAATGTTCCAAAAAGTGGGCAACTCCTGTTTTACCGTCCGGTTCATCGGCACCCCCCACATCCGCGTAGGTGACAAAGGAAATAACCGGGGCATCGCGATTTTCTAGGATAATAAATTTTAGTCCGTTATCGAGGCGAAATTCGGTAATTTTTTGTTGAAATTGCTTAAGGTAGGGGGTAATCGATTGTACATCGGCTGGTTCCTCTTTCGCTTGGGCAAGAAGGGGTGAGAAACTCCCAAAACCCCAAAACACAAGGAAAGCGACCCAAAAGCCGATTACAGCCCGATAATAGGGGTTATTTTTAATGATCATAGATAGTTTTATCAGGTATCGTAGGAGCGAGGGATTGATCACTCTGTTCGATCTTAGCAGTCGATTGTTAGGAGAGGGGAAGTGGGGAAGTGGGGAAGTGGGAAGTGGCGTGTGAGAATTATGAATTATAAATTATAAATTATGAATTGGGAGTGGGGAGTGGGAAGTGGGGGGAATAAATAAAAGCAATCTCCTGACTCCCGACTCCTATCTCCTGACTCCTATCTCCTGACTCCTGACTTTTAGACAAAAAATCTCTCCCTAAAGAGGAGAGAAGTCAAAAAAAAGCACGAATAACAATGGGGGGGAGGCGGTTTTTATAGGTCGCCACCACGAAAAGCTAGTAGGAAAATGACAAAGGGGCCAGCTAACATGATTAGCGCCACGAAGGTGAGTTGAAAAATGGGTTCTAAATTGAGAGCCGCAAATAATTCCATGATGTCTCCTAACCTGTCTACAATGATTTTAAGGGCTAATCTGGTCAAAACCATTGTCTATCATACAGGGGATGATTCGCTGGTTTTCCTGATTCGATACAAAAATACATAAAGTTTTGTTGCAATTCTGAATTTTCCCGCTTTCCTCTTTCCTTCCCACCGAGGGACTATCTCAATGTTCAACTCTCTGACCACATCTCCCGACTCGTTAACCCAAATTTATACTGGTTTTCAGGCACTCTCGGATCCCCTACGGCTGCAAATTTTGCAACTGTTGCGGCATCAGGAATTATGCGTCTGTGAATTGCGCGACCATCTTGATATCGCCCAATCTAAATTATCTTTTCACCTAAAAACGCTAAAAGAAGCCAATTTAGTCCGCAGTCGTCAAGAGGGTCGTTGGATCTACTACAGCCTGAATCTATCTCAATTTCTTCTCCTAGAAGAATATCTATCCGAATATCGTCGTTTTAGTTCCCTCGTCCCCGCTCGTTTCTGCGAGGAAAATCAGTAACCGATCAAGATTTTTAGAAATATTAAAGCTTTATAACTAGCTTTTACCCTTGACATATCAACTTTTTTTGAAATAATAAAGGTGGGTTGCCCAATCTCCCATTATTCCCTTTCCACCTTTGTGCGATGACTAATCAAATCAATCCTAAAGCCGCCAAAGCTGGTGGTAGCCTTAGTGTTTTTGAAAAATACCTTACCCTTTGGGTTATTTTCTGTATTTTGGCGGGAATTGCCCTCGGTCGGTTATTTCCGGACGTAGCGAAGACTTTAGATGCCATGAGTGTCTATAACGTTTCTATTCCGATCGCCATCTGTCTTTTCTTCATGATGTATCCGATCATGGTTAAGATCGACTTTTCTCAGGCTCTCCGGGCTGCCCGCACTCCCAAACCAGTTATTTTAACTTTAGTGGTTAATTGGCTGATCAAACCCTTTACCATGGTGGCGCTGGCTCAATTTTTTCTCGGCTGGCTGTTTCTGCCTTGGTTGAGTCAAACGGAGATTATCCGAGGACAGACGGTAAGTTTAGCTAGTTCCTACACTGCTGGAGCTATTTTACTAGGAATTGCTCCCTGTACGGCCATGGTTTTGATGTGGGGCTATCTTTCCTACAGTAACCAGGGTCATACCCTAATTATGGTAGCAGTCAATTCCCTAGCGATGCTTTTTCTCTACGCTCCTCTAGGTAAATGGTTACTGGCAGCTAATAATTTTGTAGTCCCTTGGCAGACCATTGTTTTTTCTGTGTTAATCTACGTTGGTTTACCGCTTATTGCCGGTATCTATAGCCGTCACTGGATTTTTAAACATAAAGGACGCGCCTGGTTTGAATCGCGTTTTCTTCACTATCTCAGTCCTGTGGCAATCACTGCCTTATTGTTAACCTTAATCCTCCTCTTTGCTTTCAAAGGCGATTTAATTGTTAGTAATCCCCTGCATATTTTCCTGATTGCTATTCCCCTCTTTATTCAAACTAATCTGATTTTTTTACTTAGTTATGTGGCCGCTCTCAAACTCAATTTAGTTTACGAAGATGCGGCTCCCGCTGCTTTAATTGGTGCTAGTAATCATTTTGAGGTAGCGATCGCCACTGCGGTGATGTTATTCGGATTGAATTCGGGGGCTGCTTTAGCGACAGTAGTGGGGGTATTGATTGAAGTACCTGTGATGTTAATGTTGGTAGAATTCTGTAAAAAAACCGCCTTTTGGTTTCCCAGAGATCCAGAAAAAGCCACCCTTCTTGATCCTCGTTGCTTGAGTTCTTATAAATAATTATTCACCATGATCCAATCGACTCACAAACCGAGAATTCTTTTTTTGTATGGCTCTTTACGGGAACGTTCCTACAGTCGTTTATTAGCAGAAGAAGCGGCCAGAATTATCACTGAATATGGGGCAGAAGTGCGCTTTTTTGATCCCCGTGAATTGCCGATTTATGGCAGTGTTCCCGATACTCATGCCAAAGTACAGGAATTACGAGAATTAAGTCAATGGTCCGAGGGTCAAGTCTGGTCATCTCCCGAACTTCACGGCAATATTAGCGGCATCATCAAAAACCAAATTGATTGGATTCCCTTAAGTATTGGTGCGGTTAGACCTACCCAAGGCCGCACCTTAGCAGTCATGCAAGTAAGCGGAGGTTCCCAATCTTTTAACGCGGTTAACACTCTGCGAATTCTTGGTCGTTGGATGCGAATGTTTACTATTCCTAATCAGTCTTCGGTGGCTAAAGCTTATCAGGAGTTTCATGAGGATGGCACGATGAAAGATTCCCCCTATCGAGATCGAGTTATTGATGTAATGGAGGAACTTTATAAGTTTACCATTCTCCTGCGAGATCAGGTAGATTATCTGATCGATCGCTATAGTGAAAGAAAGGAAAAAGCCGCCCAAGAAATAGCCACAATTGCCCATAAAGCTATTAATTAAATCAATTTCTAGGAGTTAAAATCATGAAAAAAGTTATGTTTGCCTGTAGAAAAAATTCCTGTCGTTCCCAAATCGCCGAAGGTTTCGCTAAAACTTTAGGCGCGGGAAAAATTGCTGTCACCAGTTCCGGATTAGAAGCGGCCAAAGTTCACCCCGGAGCAATCGAAGTTATGCAGGAAATTGGTATCGATATTACTGACCAAACTTCTAAACCAATTAGGGATTTTAATCCTGAAGATTACGATGCCGTTATCTCCCTATGTGGTTGCGGTGTCAATCTGCCGGAAGGATGGGTTTTACAGGAAATTTTCGAGGATTGGCTAATTGATGATCCCGATGGTCAACCCATCGAAACTTTTCGCCGAGTTCGCGATGAAATTAAGGCTAAAGTTATTGGATTAATCGAGCAGTTAAGTAGGTAGTTGTTAAAAGTTGTCAGACACCCCCCTTATCAAGGGGGGATTAAGGGGGGATCGGCACCCCCCTTATTAAGGGGGGCAGGGGGGATCAGAGGCAAAATCTATTTTTAATTTAATTATAACTACTTACTTAAGTTAATTTTCCCAAAAAATTTTCGGCTCTTCTCTCTGTCCTTTGTGTCTCTGTGGTTTATCCCCAAGATAATCTTTTTTCTAGCTTATCCCTTGGGGGAGAAAAATAAGAGCGGAAACCACAGTTGATGAAGAATATCTTCATTAATTCGACGCACGGCTAACCATTCCAACATATTAGAACGATGGCAGGTGGCCACTGCGATGGCACTGATATCATCTTCTTCTGCTGCCGTCAAAACTTCTAATACAGGTGTTCCTTGTCGCACTTCGCTCTGTACTTGCAAACCGAGTTTTTCTAGTCGCACTTGCACCGATTCTAATTCCCGACGGGCATCATTTAAACGGTATTCGGTGACACCGGGATCGCGACTGATATTTTCCACTACCCGGAGGAGGAGACATTGCTCAAAAGAGCCAGGGGCGCGAGTTTGAGCGTATTTTTCTATCTGTTCAATTAGATAAATCGCGTCGGGACTGCCATCGTAGGGAATTAATAAATGTTTCCAGAGATGCTGACAGCGCAGGGCTAATTCATCGTGAGTATAAACTGATAATAATTGCGGTCGGAAAATCAGCAGCGGAATATCGGTCATAGCTGCGATCGCTAAACTGGTACTACCGAATAATTTTTCTTGGACAGCGCCGCGCCTGGGATTGCCCATCAAAATTACGTCGATAGAGTGATGCGCGAGGATTTCCCGCACGGCATCCACGGGACGACGGTTAGAGATTTCCAGACTAACTGTCATACCGTCGGGAATATTTGCTAAAGCTGGGGATAATTTTTCTTTAGCCGCGTCAATTTTTCCTTGATCTACGGCAGCTAGGGTGGGTTGTTCCCAAACCGGAATACTGTGGAGGAAGATAACTTGTTTTAAGCCGCTCAGGGCTAAGTGTGGCACACAATGGACAAGACGATGGAGACCATCGAAAAGATCTGTACAGATCAAAGCGCGCTCGAACATAAATTAACCCCTAGCAATTCGGTTATTCTTCCCTAAGAATAGCTAAAAAAGTGAAGAAATGCGCCCCGCATCCCTAGCTCGTTTCCGGAGAAACCCAGCCGGAGAAAGAGGTCGCCCGCAGGGGTGAAATGAGTTATTGGGGAGCCCAGGGATTAGAATCTAGACCCCACTGGTGTTTGAGAAAAGCTTTGTACATATTTTCTCTGACCATCATTTGTTCGTAGAGCTTGATCAGGAAATCCTGCGCTTGCTCCTGACTCATTTTTTCTACCTGAGTCTGAAAAGAACGAATGTTGAACTGTTGTTCTAAGGAAAGTTCGATCGGTTGAGACATGGTGTTCCTCCTCGATGAAGACAGTGGTTGATAACAAGCGAGATGGGTGATCGGTATCACCTTTTTTAACTAATGTAACAAATACTTGACAAAGTGTCAATGTATCTGTAAAGAGGGTTTTGCTTTTTCCCTCCCGTTAGCTAGGATACCCCGCCGCCAAAAGGAAAGAAGCATATAATGATACATTTAGCAAGAGTTTTAATAAAATTTTGCTTACTGTGAACAAATACTTAAGTAGTTATACTTAGGCAGCCCAGAGCGAGAGAAAATATTTGACAAATTGTGTAAACATTCTGTAATAATCGAAGAGAGCGGCATAAATCGGGTAAGTTGAATGGTTAGCCCTGTTAACAGCTAAAAAACGTAACCCCTAGATTCCGTCCCTCTCGTTGAAATCGTTAAGGATAGTCGAAATTGACGGCCACAGCCGCTATCGTGCAGAAACTACAAGCTTATCGCTGGGAAACATCCTCCTTAGCTCTGTTTGCCTTAAAAAAATCAGCATACAGGCAGGGAATGTCGCACAAGTTTTTACATCAACCTATACTTGGAGGAATCCATCATGTCCATTCGTCTATATGTTGGTAATTTGCCCAAAGAATCCGTCGAGCGCGAAAAATTACAGGCGCTTTTTGCCGATGAAGGGGAGACGATTACCACTAAAGTCATCAAAGATCGCAAAACTGGCAAATGTCGCGGTTTTGCCTTCGTTACCGTCCCTAGCGATGAACTAGCCGACCAGTTTATCGAAAAATACAACGGCCAATCCTTCATGGAAAACCCGATCAAAATCGAGAAAGCTCTCCCCCGCAGCAAGGGAGGTAAAGAAGAAGGAGAAGAAGCAGAAGGCACGGAGGCCAGCGTAGAAACCCCCGAAAAAGTCGAAAGACCGACTCCGAAACCGACGACGGCAACACCGCGCAAATCCGGTGGCGGCAGCGGCAAAAAACGCAAGGGTGAACGGGGTGGCAGTAGTACCCCGAAAGTTACCGGCGATGGTGACGCTTTACAGCCAGATCCCCGTTGGGCTAATGAATTGGCTAAACTCAAGGAAATGTTAGCAGCTCAGGCCACTAATCCCTAATTGCATTGACAAGAGGGCAAGGGATAGCCGATAACTAAGAGGTTCAAAACATCGCTTTTAGGAATGTGCATCATGACAGCAATCGATCCGGTCATTATCATGAAACAGGAGGTCGGTAAAGCCGCCGCTAATCTAGTTCAATCTAATTCGGTCGTGGGGTTGGGAACTGGTTCAACAACGGCCTACGCGATCGAATATCTGGGCGCTAGACTGCAAAGCGGGGAAATCAGCAATATTGTCGGGGTTCCCACTTCTTTTCAAGCGCAAGTTTTGGCTAGGAAGTACGGAATTCCTCTGACTACCCTCGATGTCATCGTGAAGATGGATATCGCTATCGATGGGGCCGATGAGGTGGATCCCCAGAAAAACCTGATTAAAGGCGGCGGTGCTGCCCATACTCAGGAGAAAATTGTCGATAGTCTCGCCGATATTTTCGTCGTGGTAGTGGATGGCAATAAGCTGGTGGATAAGCTGGGATCGACTTTTCTTTTGCCGGTGGAAGTGTTACCCATGGCCATGACTCCGGTGATGCTGAAATTAGAGGCCCTCGGTGGTAAACCTTCCCTGCGCATGGGAGTGAAAAAAGCTGGCCCCGTGGTGACAGATCAAGGCAATTTAGTTATCGATGTTAAATTTGATAGTATCGATGATCCGGCTGATTTGGAAAGAACTATTAATAATATGCCGGGGGTTTTAGAAAATGGTTTATTTGTCGGGGTTGCTGATCTGATTCTCGTCGGTGAAATTGTCGACGGTAAGCCGGTAGTCCGCGAGATTAGGTAGGATTAATTATTCTTAATCTAATAGTGAAACAGGCCGCAGGCCTGTTTTATTAAGTAGTTAGGTGTTAAAAACTGTCAGACACCCCCCTTATTAAGGGGGGATTAAGGGGGGATCGAATTATGGGTATATACAGACAAAGAGCAAAACAAAGAGAGACTATAGGTTAATAAAAAATATGTCCCTTTTTGACAGAAAATACTTGGGAAGATTGCAACCAACGGGACTCAAAAGAACTGAGATGAGTGGTGGTAATTAAAGTTTGAAAACGGTCTTCGATCGCATCTAATAATTGATTTTGTCGTTCGATATCTAATTCGGCTAAAACATCATCGAGGAGTAGTAGAGGAGGTTCCCCGATAATCTGCTCTAATAACTGTAATTCGGCTAATTTCAAGGCTAAAACTAAGGTTCTTTGTTGTCCTTGAGAACCGTAGGATTTAGCGGGGTTTTGGTTAATTAAAAAATCCACTTCATCCCGGTGCGGACCGACTACCGATGTCCCTAGTTGTTTCTCTGCCAAACGACGGGTTTCAATCTTATCTAAAAAAGCCCTTTGTACCTCATTGACATCATCTTCTAGCCAAGGCACATTGGGAACATATTGTAATTCTAAAAATTCGGTTTTTCCGCTAATACTTTCGTGCCATTTTTGGGCTAAAGGAATTAATCTTTGCAGGACTCGCGCCCTTCTTCTCGTCACTCTTGAACCAGTTTCTGCTAGTTGTAAATCCCAGAGTTTTAGTTGGGATAAATCTGCATAAACTTTGCCCTCTAATTCCTGTTTACGAATCTCTTTTAAGAGAGCATTTCTTTGTCGTAAAACCTGATTATATTGCTGTAAAATATGAACGTATAGGGGTTCTAATTGAATTAATAAAGTATCTAACCAATCTCGGCGAGCTTCCGGACCACCACGCACTAAATCCAGATCGAGACTAGAAAATTGTACCGCATTAATCACGCCCAAAAAATCGAGATGACGGCGCAGGGGTTGACGATCACGGACCACGGTGCGACGACCGGAAGAACGGAGAATTAAACTTAATTCTGATGCGCCATAAAGACGATTAACCCTAGCAAAAATTCTCGCCTCTGAGTCCGATTCTAGCACCAGATCCCGATCCTTGCTGACTCGATGGCTCTTGAGAGTGGCCAAAAGTTCGATCGCTTCTAGTAAATTGGATTTTCCCTGAGCATTATTGCCCAATAATATTGTTTTTTTGGACTCGAATTTTAGCACCTGTTCGGCATAATTTCTAAAACTGTGAAGGTGTAGGTGTTCGAGATACATTGCAAGTTGGGGGTTGGGGAATTATGAATTATAAATTATAAATTATGAATTATGAATTATAAATTATGAAGTGGGGTGTGGGGTGTGGGGTGTTGGGGGTGGGGGAGTGGGGAGAAAAAAGCTGATAACTGATCACTGATAACTGATCACTGATAATGGCAGAGGTTTAGGGTTAAGTGAATTTGGTATAATTGCCCTTGACAATCAATATTTTATAGTAGCTTTTACCTTGAAAATTCCTTTTTTGCCTTTAAAACAGATTGAAAGTCTATCTAAACTCGCTTTGATTGCTATACTCGCTTTTGATGCTTCTGTTTCCCTCGCAGGACAATTTCCCGATGGCAGAGTATTTTTTGAGGGTTCTCCCACTCTGGTTAATTTCTTCGCTACTTTCCAATCCGTGCGTGCTTGGGGGGCAAAATACTATCTTACCATCGCTCTACCGCCGTCTCTCGGGGCGCTCTTGGGTAAAGTAACCATACAACAGCAGCCTAATATTCAAACTATTGCTTTTCTTGTTGATCAAACTTTTGCTTCTCTTGGCGATCGCAATCAGCGAGGCGAAAAATTAACCCTAAAATCCACTACCTTTGACCCCAATACTCAGACGATTACGGTCATTTTTGATCCTCCTGTCCCCCCCGGTAATACCGTTTCTATCGGTCTGAAACCAGTACGAAATCCCGATTATGGTGGTGTCTATCAGTTTGGAATTACTGCTTATCCCCCCGGAGACAATTCTCCCGGATTAGCTCTAGGAGTCGGACGTTTAACAATTTACGATGCTGGCGATCGTTGGTAGGCCGTTCTGCGTCTAAAAACAGTAATCAGTGAGCAGTAAAAAGACAGTAGGAAACCTCAGTTCCCTGACTTCGTTGTCCATTTAAAGTCAGGGATTAAGCGTTTGCTTGACCCAAATTCGGAATTGTTTTAATGCCATGGCACTACCGATTTTTTGACTATTTTGTAGCGTTCCTGGAATTTTTTCTATTAGATTAAATTGAGAAAATAGTCGGCTTTGGCAAGATTCAACATATTCTGATCCTTGCAAAACATTGATTTCCAGTCTCTCTCCATTATATCGCCACAATTCAGGAACACCCAATCGCTCATAATTATTAAATCGGGTTCGCTTAGTAATATCAATCTCAATTGCTAAATCGGGAGGGGGATCAATAGCCAAATCAAGGCGCGTTTTTCCCCGAATAGCGGCACAATTTTCGATATAAAAAGACTCATCTGGTTCTATTCCTTGATCCATTTGCTGATTTTTAAAGGTTGTTGATCCGGCGGGTTCATAGTCTAACGCTAATTCATCTAGGAGAACTTTAACCAAATCCCCGATTAAAACTTTGGTATTTTCATGAATAAAAAGAGGAGTCATTGCTTCTAAAGTTCCCTGACTATAAGATAGACGAATTGACCGTCGCTCTCCCAATTCGTCAAGAATTTTTTCATAATCTTGCCAAGTGAGTGAAGTTAACAACAGGCGGTCGCCTGGGGTAACAGTTAGTTCTTTTAATGCTAATAACATCAGAATTTGTCGGCTCAGTTGTTATGATTGGGCGGTTTAGTCAGTATTTAACTTTTTTCTACCTTAGATTATATAGCAGTTTTCATCAGAATGAGGCATGGGCAAGGGGCTTAAACTCTTTGTTGGCAAAACTTGTCGATACCTCAGTAACGTGAAAAGCTCTATATGCAAACTGAAAACTCAAATCTGATCACTGATCACTGATAACTTCCCACCTCACCCTTGAGATAACGGCCTCAACTTTCCTGTCTGAGTTTTAGAAAAATTTAACTTTATTCAATCCATGAACATCTGTTCAGATGTTATACTAAAGTCAGTAAAGAAGTTCCGAGGTAGTAACCATGATCGCTGTCACCACCATGAAATGTGCTTGTGAATCCTGTTTGTGTGTAGTATCGATCGCCGATGCCATCGAAAAAAACGATCAATACTACTGTTGCCAAGCTTGTGCCGATGGTCACGTTAACGAAAAAGGCTGTGGACACAAAGGCTGTGGTTGCGGTTAAATTTAGTTATTGAGGAGAAAGGGACAAGTATCGGGGTTGAAGATTCGATCGATACCTCCCTTTCTCAACTTTTCCTTAAAACCGATCGGGAAAAAACATGGCCATAGAGAAAATAGCACCGGTTTGTGGGGAATCCCATCACCAAGAGGGGAAATTCCAGCACTTGCAGGGATTAGAACTAGAAAAAGCCCAAAAAATGGCCGAATTTTTCAGCCTTTTGGGGGATGCCAACCGCCTAAGAATTCTATCGCTTTTAGCCAAACGAGAATTATGTGTTTGTGACTTAGCCGACGATTTAGGGATGAGTGAATCAGCCGTATCCCACCAGTTAAGAACCCTAAGAGCCTTAAGATTAGTTAAATACCAAAAACAGGGACGGAGAGTCTTTTATCGTCTTGCCGATCATCATGTCCTTGACCTTTATTACGCGGTCTCGGAACATTTAGAAGAGCCAGCGGACGAGGACTAAAACAGTCCCAAAGCGGGTAAAACAAACTGTAAGAGCAGAGAACCAATCCCCTGCACCATTTGGTCTAATTGAGCGTTGCCACCACCTTGTTCTCGCGGTTTTAGGGCGATTTCCATGCCTTTAATAAAATTCTCTGCCGCTTCGTAACCGGGGGTATTACCTTGTCGTTCAAAGAGAGTCGAAGCCATTTGAGCGTCCTGGGCCGCTAGAGCATTTTGTCCCAGACGATAGTGAGCCATGGCCCGGGCCAGATAAGCTGGAGCATATTCTGAGTTAATTGTCAAGGCCTTATTAAAATTTTCTATAGCGGCGCTGGTGCGTCCCTGTTTTCCTTCCACCATCCCTAGTCCGTAGAATAGTTCAGGAGTACCAGCACTACTGGGAATTCCCACCGCACCCTGTACATAGGCAGTGTCTAGTTTGGTGTTGTCGAGGTTAGCATTATTGAGATAAGCACCTCTTAAATCCGCACCCGTCAAGATTGCTCCAGTTAAGTTCGCTCCAGTCAGATTAGCACCAAAAAGAGAGGCTCCGGTTAAATTGGCACCACTCAGATCCGCTCCACTCAAATTAGCTTGACTAAGATTGGCACCGACGAGATTGGCCCCATTTAATTTTGCCCCGACTAGATTCGATTGCACTAACCCCGAACCGCTCAGATCGCATTGGGGACATTTTCGGGTGGATAATAATTGCTGTAGGTGGTTTAAATCTTCCGTCTGACCAACTAGGGACAAGTTAAGGGGAAGACTGAGGACGAGGGTGAGGGCGATCAATTTGTACATAGTTTAAAAATAAATCTATTTATTATTACTGATAATAACCATTTGATCGGGGCTAATCGCTTAACTAGATTCTGCTTGAGAAATCAGCCCTTGTCCACTAAAATAGAAGATTAGAGGCTCTTAACGTCAGAAGAAGCGACAAAATCGAGATTTGTTACCTTTTCAACAGCAAGTTTTTTAAAGGAATTTCCCTATTTCATAATGACTACTCTACACGGTAATTGGCTGATTGGTTCGCAGGATAGTGTTTTTTTTCTTTGGGGTGAACAGTGGCAAGGGAAGGAATTAAGTGAAACAAAGGAAAATCATCCTTTTTGTCTAGAATCTGGGGAATTAGCCCTATTTATCGAGAAATTTTCTCCTCAGCTTAACCAGTATTCTCCAGAATCAATCAAGCTCAGTCTCCCTAGTTATTCTCCCCCTAAGAAAAAATATTTTTTACCGCTGCTGTCTGGGCAAATTCTCGAACCCTCAACTAAATCCTTGTCTTGGCAACCATGGCAGATATCAGGATTAACTTTTTCTGCGGGGATGATAGTACAGTTATGGGAGAAATTGCCCCTAGCTAAGGCCGAATTTATCGGCAATGATCTACGATTTTGGCTGTATTTGCACCGTTGGAGTTTAGATTTATTAGCAAGAGGGAAATTTTTAGCGGGAATAAATCAGGGTGAAAGTTGCTGGTATCCCCTGTTAGATAGTACCATCGATCGCACTCGTTTAGCTAAGTTTATCCAAACCATCCCCCCGGTTTGTCTTGCTTATCAAGAAAATAGCGAACCCCAAACAATTATTCTCGATTGCTTAAAAAATATTGTCGATGCTCGTTTACGACAAAAAATAGATAGTACTGTTAATATTTCCCCCTCATTGATGGTAAAACCCTGGCTACAATCTTTAAGCGGTGATCATCATGACATTGCTTTGGAAGCCAAGAATTTACAGCGTCTAGAAAATGCTTATAATAACTGGGTTTTTCCTATCCAAGAAAGTTTAGTTAATGGCAATAATCGCCAATTAATCGAGAATCAATACCGTGTCTGTTTATCCTTACAACCTCCCAGTCTGGGAACAGCGTGGAAACTCACCTATTATTTACAAGCGTTAGATGATCCCGAATTTCTCATTAGTGCCAAGTTGATTTGGTTAGAGGGGAAAGAAAGTTATCATAGTTATCAAAGAGTTGTCAATAATCCCCAAGAAATTCTCTTAAAAGGATTGGGATTAGCATCGCGATTGTACGAACCGATTAGAATTAGTTTAGAGCAAAGACACCCAGAGGAATGTTCTCTTGATTCGATCGAAGTTTATCAGTTTATTCGCTCGATCGCTTGGCAATTGCAAGAGCAGGGATTAGGGGTAATTTTGCCAACGGGGTTAACTGCTGGTAGTAATGAACAAAGATTAGGAATTAAGATTGCTGCCAGTGTAACTCCCAAGAAAGGAGAAAGATTAAGTTTAACCAGTTTATTAAACTTTCAGCTTAAATTAGTGGTAGGGGAACAGGAAATATCGAAAAAAGATTTTGATAAGTTATTAGAGAAAAAATCGCCAGTGGTGGAAGTGGGGGGCAAATGGTTAATCCTACAACCTACGGATGTTAAAGCAGCTCAGGCAATTTTAAATAATACCATCGCTCCCCTTAATCTCTCGGTGGAGGATGCCCTGCGCTTGAGTTCAGGAGATAATAATCTAATTGCTAAACTGCCGGTAGTTAATTTCCAAGCGGAGGGAGCATTAAAGGAATTAATTGATAATTTAAATAACAATCAAGGGATTCAATTAATCAACCCACCGCGGGAATTTCGGGGAGAATTACGCCCCTATCAACTCAAGGGAGTTAGTTGGTTAGCTTTCCTAGAAAAGTGGGGTTTAGGTGCTTGTTTAGCGGATGATATGGGTTTAGGAAAAACCCCGCAATTAATCGCTTTTTTACTAGCATTAAAAGAAGACGATATGTTAGTTAACCCCGTGTTAGTAGTTGCTCCCACTTCTGTGGTTAATAACTGGGAACATGAGTTAAGAAAATTTGCTCCCACCCTGGCGGTTTTTGTGCATCATGGCGAAAAAAGATTAAAAGGTCAAGCTTTTGCTCAAGAGGTAAAAAATAAATCGGTTGTTATTACCAGTTATCCTTTAATCTATCGTGATCTGTCCAGTTTAGAAGCAGTACAATGGCAAGGTTTAGTTTTAGATGAAGCTCAAAATATTAAAAACTCTACGGCTAAACAATCCCAAGCAGTGCGAAAAATACCCGCAGGATTTCGGATTGCCTTAACGGGAACTCCCGTAGAAAATCGCCTGACGGAATTATGGTCAATTTTGGATTTTCTCAATCCCAATTTTTTAGGAACTCAATCCTTTTTTCAGCGTCGTTTTGCCCTTCCCATTGAAAAATACGGCGATCAAGAATCCCTGCATAATTTGCGTTCCCTCGTCCGTCCTTTTATTTTACGGAGATTAAAAACCGATAAAAATATTATTGAAGATTTACCAGAAAAACAGGAAATGAATATTTTTTGTGGTTTATCGAAAGAACAGGGACAACTTTATCAACAATTAGTCGAGACAACGCTCCAGAAAATTGAAGAAACTCAAGGAATTCAGAAACATGGATTAATTTTAACCTTGCTAATGCAACTAAAACAAATTTGTAATCATCCCGCCCATTTTTTGAAAGAAAATAGTTTAGAAACCAGTCAAAGATCGGGTAAATTATTACGCTTAGAAGCCATGGTAGAGGAAGTGATAGCAGAAGGCGATCGAGCTTTAATTTTTACACAATTTGCCGAGTGGGGAAAACTCCTACAAACCCATCTCCAGAAAAAATTAGCCGAGGAAATATTATTTCTCTCCGGTTCTACCAAAACAAAAGATCGGGTAGAAATGATCGAGCGCTTTCAAAATGATCCCCAAGGACCGAAGATTTTTATTCTCTCCCTGAAAGCAGGGGGAACAGGATTAAATCTAACCCGCGCTAATCACGTTTTTCATATCGATCGTTGGTGGAATCCAGCAGTAGAAAACCAGGCCACCGATCGCGCTTTTCGCATCGGACAAAAACGCAATGTTCAGGTGCATAAATTCATCTGTACGGGAACCCTAGAGGAACGCATTAATGAGATGATCGAAAGCAAGAAACAATTAGCGGAACAAACCGTAGATGCTGGGGAAAATTGGTTAACAGAATTAGATACCGATCGCCTGCGAGATTTATTATTATTAGATCGATCGGCAATTATTGATGAAGAAGAAACCGATTAGAAGCGAACCACCTGATAAACCGTGGAACCATTCTCAAACAGGGGCTGATAGTAGATACCGCTACAATTGTAATAAAGCGTATTGTCAGCCGTAATTGTAGTGCAGCCGTCTGGGATATAGGTGACAATTGCGCCGATTGGCGGGGCCACCACCGTGTAGGAACTACCGTTAGGTTGAAGATAGATGCCGTCCGAGTAAATGTAGGAAGTAGAACCCACATAGACGGTATTGTAGTAGGGGGGGAGAGTGGCGATCGCTGAACCGATGACTAGGCCAGTGGTCAACCCCACCCAACCCCAACCCGGGGGGACGTAATAACCGCCACCGTACCAACCGCCACCACGCCAGTAACCGTTGCGATTATCGTCAATAAAGTTCTGACGGTTCTGTTGGCGATCACCAACCTGCTGCTGCCGTTCACCCTGTCTTTCCGTGCGTTCCCCTTGACGGATATCGGTTCTTTCAGTACGTTCGTTCTGTCTTTCCCCCTGTCTTTCCGTGCGTTCCCCTTGACGGTTTTGTTGACTGGTTTGCCGTTCACCCTGTCTTTCCGTGCGTTCCCCTTGACGGTTTTGTTGACTGGTTTGCCGTTCACCCTGTCTTGCGCTGCGTTCCCCTTGACGGTTTTGTTGATTAGTTTGCCGTTCTCCCTGTCTTCCAGAAAAATCTCTAGAGGGTTGGGAACGATTACTAAAATTCCCTCGGTTTTGCAGATCACTACTGCGGTTAACCCGTGGGGAAGCTCCACCACCGCCACGACTACCACCGCCACCGCCACGACTACCGCCGCCACCGCCACCGCGAGCGTCCACATAATCCGTGATCAGTAAACTTGTACCCAAAAGGAGGGCGGCAAGAACACATAAGTTTTGACATAAAGATCTTTTCATGGCCCGGACTCCTTGATTTTTTTATGGCTGGGATTGATTATTCCTAGGGGGTAGAAGTTCGATCCCGATCGACTCTGATCCCGGTTGGAAAGTGAAAGTATCGGCGGTTATACTGGGATTAAAATTCCAGTCGGATAATATTGCCGTGTACTGGGGTGAACCGGGTAGAGTTTTATAGGTGATAATCGCTTTCCTCAGTAGGGGGGTGGCATCTTGCGTGACCCAGATTTGATAATCGCGATCGCTACCAATCAGCAGCAGGTGATACATCGGTTCGCGGTTGACCATGTCGTTGCCGATAAAAATAATTTGCTTGACATCGGCCATTAGCTCTGCACAGGGATCGTTCGCTGCCAGATTTGACATGGGAATGCTGATCCCGTACCTTTGCTCTACTTGGTCTAAGGCTTCATCTAGAGTATTTGGTGCTGGTTTCGTGACGTATAGATCCCGTTCCAGATCCGCAAGGGTGAAGGTTTTACCATCGTAAAAAAAGCGGGTAACTCGTTCATCCCCAGTGTAGTCCGAGCGCAGGCGATCGGGTTTCTCTACCCAGATGTTTTGATAGGCACTGTACTGAACTTTTGCCCCAGAGTCGAGTACATCGTCATAGGTGACATCCATATTGACGGTGAACGCTCGCTGTTTGATTAAATTAGCACAGAGTTGCTCGATCACCTGTTCCGCCGTTTTTGGGCGGATTTCCTGGGATAGAGTCGGTATTTCCGCCAAGACTCCTGCGGCAGTGACCCAAGGCAAAAGTAAAGAAAGAATCGGCATAAAGCGACGCATAATCATCTAATATTCTCCAAGGCGCTGGATTGTTTTGGTTAACGACCATTGTGTAAACTGACTAAACGAGCGATAAAAACGGCGGGATAGAGAACTCCAGTCATTCCTTCTAAATTGGCTAGAACTCTAGCGACTTTACTGGTAGGAACTATATCACCGTAGCCAACCGTAGCTAGGGTAGTAAAGCTGAAATGAATTATATCCGCCTGGTTGACGGTTTTAGCGGCGGAGCTAAAGGAATCGGGTTCGAAAATCTGGACGATACTATAACCGGATGCCCAGAAAAATCCTAGGAGAAAATAGACACAAATTCCACCTTTGATGATATCGGATGTTACCTGTTCGGCGAGAATTAATTCTCGTAAAATCGAGTACACGCATAAACTAATAAAAGCTAGAGAAATTAATGTACTAAACAGATCGAACCAACCGGTTAAATCGCTATAAATAGGGATAATCCTGCCGAATACTCTCAGGATAAGTGCAATTACAAACAGACTGATATTACATCTTAAAGCCAATTTACTGCGATCGATCTGATAGACGGCGATGATCAGGGAGAGGGAGAAGAAAAAGAAAATCAGCAAATCTCCCAGGGGTAGATATACTAAAAATGGGTAAATAATGTAGAGCAAGACTAGATTTGCCAGCAGCCGATTGTATTTATTTTCTGTTGCCCGCATCAATTGACGGAATTTCATAGCAGCGAACCTTTAATTGGTAATATTTCCTCCTGCTAATTAATTTTAAGGGTATTTATCTCCTATCTTCTTTCTAAATTTTCTTGCTTGAATAAACAGCGAGTTTCTATCTATTAGCCTCTAGAAGACTATTATAGACGCTTGCTAAGAGCGATCGCTATCAAAAAATGGCAAACTTAGACTTATAGATAGAACTTTTCGGTAATTTTTTTATTAAGAATTGACCATAAATTTTAAAAAATATTGCGGATAACGAGAAACCCCTATTTCTTTCAATCAAGGAAAAAAGTCAGAGTCTGACGTTATTAACCCATAAAAGCCAAAAAACTCTACAATTAAGATTAGTGAGGTATCCTGCATATTTACAAGAGAATAACTCTTAATAATACTTAATAATTTTTAATAATTTCGCTATCCCAAATCAGACAAAATGAATATCAATTTACAGCCCCTGATCGAGACGATTACTTTTCACGATATCGATGAACTAGGGTCGCGGATGAGAGCTTTTCGTTGGGACATGGTTCATCGACCGATCGAGGCGGGAACTTTCGAGGGGGAACTGTTCGTAGCTCAAGTCGGGGGCATACAATTCGCCCGACCGATTTACAATCGAGGAATTCGTTCTCAAGGGGATTCTCCTCCCGGGACAATCACCGTCGGGATACCCTTGTCTACACCCCGAGTCTTCAAGTGGCACGGGTATTCTTTATCGTCGAATTCCGCTCTCTTGCAGAAAAGTTCCAGGGGGATCGATATGCTTCGATCGGGAAACTTGCCCCTCGCTCTGGTTACTATCGATAACGATTCTCTGTTTTCCCAGGCCGAACAAACCGATCGGCTCGGGGTAGCATCTTTAATTACGGATTCAACCCTGGCAATTCAACCAGAGCCGACTGTCCTGAGACGATTCCGCTCTCATTTAAGATATATTTTTGAGCTTTTCTGTAGACAACCCCAGACAATTCTAGAGCCAGCTATGCAATCGCTGATCCGAGAGGATTTTATCTCTCTGGTTCTAGATGTACTCGATTCCCATCAAAACGATCCGCCGCTGCGCCCTTCAATACGACATCCCTACATTAAGCGAGCAGAGGAGATCTTACTGGACAATCTCGATCGCCCCCTCTCGATCCTCGATCTCTGCCAAGAACTGCACATCAGTGAACGTACCCTCCGTTACGGTTTTCAGGAATGTTTTGGCCTGGGACCGGCGACTTATCTCAAAATTCAACGTCTTAACGGGGTACGACGACAACTAAAAGCGTCTGCGGGTCAAGGAATTACCGTTAGTGCGATCGCCCTACAGTGGGGATTCTGGCACATGGGTCAATTTGCCAAAGATTATAAGAAAATGTTCGGTGAGTGTCCGTCGGCAACTTTGCGAGATAATTCTTAACAAAATAAAAGTTAGATTTGCAGAATTTTGATAGTTTCTCCGAGCCTGCCAACGTTAAATATTAGTAGTAAACGAGGAGCAATTCTCTGAAAATCTCACGGGTTGACGCACAGAAATTAACCCCAGAAGAAACAGGAGAACTCGCTCCACTGCGAGCGATAATGACCAAGTACCGCGCCAAGAATTAGAATTAGTGAGAACTTTGGTCACGGAAAAAGTCAAGGCGGGACAATTAAGGCTTAATTATCTTTAATCGTCCCCGAAGAGCCAATTTTAGAAAACCTTAACGGGAAAAACTATCATGTTGACAAAAACTTTCAGCCTTCTCTGTGTCGGTTTAATCCTCGGACTGACCTCGATAGGGGTTGTTGCCGCTACTAAAGATCAGGCTACAGAACTTCCGAAAAACTGTCAGTACCTCAAGGAAGTAGCCACTAATCAGACCCATATCCGCAAACAGATCGATGCCATAGGAAAGAATAACTTTAACACCGATTTCGCCGTTCCCTCCGGGGTGAAATTTGCCTCTTTTAAAGGGGTCATGGTTCCCGAAAACGATGGCAAATACGGAGTAACGATCAATCTCAAGTATCCCGATAATTCGGTTAATAGTGCCTTCCAGAAAAATGTCGAAATGAAACGGGGTGAAACCTATTCTTTACCCTTCCAATCACCCACGGGTAGACAGCCCTATCAGATTAATTTTAATATTAACGGGATGAATAATAACGCCTACACAATCGCAGTAATGGCCTGTAAATAGCGAGCGCTTTTATTGATAACCCTCTGGAGAGACGATGAAAAATGCGATCGCTCGCTGACGGGAAAGTTTTCCGCCAGGGCTAAAGGTCGAGGTAGCTTTTGAGACGACTACTTTCGTCGATATAGTGATCGCTGATGTCAAGGATAACACCACCGAGGCGATCCTCCACGCCATCATCGGTAGAGGCGGCTAGGTCCGGTTTCTGACCGATTATGATGACTTCTCTGTCGGGAATTGTTGGTTACATACCAAATTAAATAGAGAAAAAGGCAAATGATCTAGAATGAAGAGGTCGTATATGATTGAAAAATCATGGCAGCAGTAACCTCAACAGTAGTCAAAGAAAGCTTGGAAGTCAAATTAGATGAATTGTTTAAGAATTTAACACCCCCAGAGGGTTGCTTCTCTGACAGGATTTCCCTTCATCCTTGATGCTCTATCTGCACTGAATACAATTTAATTTGCTAAAAGACCCATACTTTTTCTGGTAACACGACCCGCCGAAGCTCGGTTATCGCGTAAGCAATAGTGGTCGAGATCTGTTTGTTGTGGCTCAGTTTTTGAGAATTGTCTATATACAAAGTCAGCCTTTATCCGATCGCACTTAAGCGAGGGACTTCTGCTGACACTAAGTTAAAATTATAAAAAGCTCACACTCCCGGAAAGCCATTTATTTTCTAGAATAGAAGATTCCCTGGATTATTTTTGCGGGAGGCAATCGGTGATTCTCAATTTTTCCCTAAGGATTGTAGCGGCCAAAGGCAGACTATTCTGTAAGTTTTCACTCTACAAAACCTATCGGGTGGTCAGTAGCGCCCCCGTCGATGTCCTCTGGCAAAAATTAATCAATGTGGCCGATGTCTCTTGGCATCCTTTGATCGCCAAGGCTGATGTTCCCTTGGGTTTAATCGCTAAACCGGGGTTAATCTATCAAGCTGTCACCCGTCTGACTCCCATTCCTATCCGGGTTTTCGTGGAAAATGTCCGCCCCGGGGAACTCCTCAGCCTCAGAGTTCTCGCTATCCCCGGCATGGAACAAAAAATGACCTACCAAGTGGAATCAACCCTCTGTGGTACTTATATTTCCTATTCTGTCACCCTGCGCGGTTGGCTGTCCCCCTTTATCTGGTGGTTAAGTCGTCCCTATTTAGCCAAAGTCGCCGCCCAACTAGCCCACGCCGCCGAAGAATTAACGGTCTAAAAAAAATTCCCCTCCATTGTGCTAATAAATAATCTGCCAAGGGTCAAGATCTAAGTCACAATGGTATATGGATAGACTTAAACAAAATTTTAGTCAGCTACATTGGTACATATAGTCTACTGATATCATCCCGACGAGTTGAGCGCAACAACCTCAATCCGCCGGGATGAACTATCTCTAGAGACTTTACTGATGAAGTAAGCTCTACAGGAGGGAACTATGGGGGAATTAAACACAGCCGAACTTCTAGTTAAATGTCTAGAGAATGAAGGGGTCGAGTATATTTTTGGGCTACCCGGGGAAGAAAACCTCGATGTTTTGGAAGCCCTGAAAAACTCCTCGATCAAATTTATCACCACCCGTCACGAACAGGGCGCGGCTTTTATGGCCGATGTCTACGGACGCTTGACGGGAAAAGCGGGGGTTTGTCTCTCCACCTTAGGACCGGGGGCGACTAACCTGATGACAGGGGTAGCCGATGCTAACTTGGATGGGGCGCCCTTAGTGGCCATCACCGGCCAGGTGGGAACCGATCGGATGCACATTGAATCCCATCAATACCTGGATCTGGTGGCCATGTTCGCCCCAGTGACGAAATGGAATAAACAGATCGTGCGGCCAGGTATCACCCCAGAAGTGGTACGGAGAGCCTTTAAAACCGCCCAAAGTGAGAAACCGGGGGCAGTTCATATCGATCTTCCTGAAAATATCGCCGCTATGCCTGCCGATGGTAGTCCTTTGCCCCTCGACAGTCAGGAAAAAGTTTACGCTTCCTATCGGACTTTGAATATGGCGGCGGCAGTGATTTCTAAAGCCAAAAATCCCTTGATTTTGGCGGGAAATGGGGCAATTCGCGCTAATGCTAGTGAGGCTTTAACGGAATTCGCCACGGCCTTGAATATCCCTGTGGCTAACACTTTTATGGGTAAGGGGGTGATTCCCTATACCCATCCTCTGGCTCTTTGGGCGGTAGGATTACAGCAACGGGATTTGATTAGTTGTGCCTTCGATCGCAGTGATTTAATTATTGCTGTTGGTTACGATTTAATCGAGTATTCGCCGAAAAAATGGAATCCAGAGGGGAAATTACCGATTATTCACATCGGCATGACTCCGGCGGAAATTGACAGCAGTTATGCCCCGGTGGTGGAAGTGGTGGGTGATATCACCGATTCTCTCATCGATATCCTCAAACGGGCCGATCGCCAGAATAAACCAACTCCTGTCACCGCGGGATTAAAGACGGAAATTCGGGCTGATTACGAAACCTATGCCAATGATACGGGTTTTCCGATCAAGCCACAAAAATTGATCTACGATCTGCGTCAGGTGATGGGACCGGAAGATATCGCTATTTGTGACGTGGGCGCTCATAAAATGTGGATGGCGCGCCAGTATCACTCCGATTGTCCCAATACTTGCATTATTTCTAACGGTTTCGCCGCTATGGGTATTGCTATCCCTGGTGCGATCGCCGCTAAGTTAGTTTATCCCAATAAGCGCATTGTGGCGGTGACGGGGGACGGCGGTTTTATGATGAATTGTCAGGAGTTGGAGACAGCTTTGCGGGTGGGAACTCCCTTCGTCACTCTCATTTTTAATGATGGCGGTTACGGTTTAATCGAATGGAAGCAGTTAAACTATTTTGGGACATCTTCTTTTATTAAGTTTGGTAATCCCGATTTTGTTAAATTTGCTGAAAGTATGGGATTAAAAGGCTATCGGGTGGAATCTACTCAGGATTTGATCCCGACACTAGAGGAGGCTTTCCGGCAAGATGTCCCTACGGTGATCGATGTTCCCGTCGATTACGGTGAAAATCTGCGTCTTTCCCAAAAATCGGGCGATTTAAGCTGTCAGATTTGGGAATAGAAGTTGATAGCGGCAAGCAACCCCCAAAAAAAATCCCCTAACTAAATCTCAGTTAGGGGGAAGTAATTAGGTTGGCTTTGGTAACGTTAGAAAACCCAATCTAGAACAACCATTCTAGAACCGCCTCATCTTTAGTGTTGGTATTGCGAGAGGGGGTTTCCCGGGTAAATTTCATGTGGATAGAACGATTTTGTTCACCATCGGCGGCCACGGCCATAATCGGATAATCGATTAAACCATCTTGGAAGGACATCTGATAGCGGAAAGTGCCATCGGGATTGAGTTTAATCGGACGACCACCGATAGTTACGGTGGCATCTGGTTCGGTGGCACCATAGACGATTAATTCTGCATCGGCAACTAACCAGAATTTGCGCGGACGTTGTAGGGTTTCCGAAGCACCCATACCGATACCAGAAGCAGTCATCCCGATACCGGAAGCGGTTAGTCCCGATACCGTGGGAACTGCCCACATACCAACTCCAGAGGGGAATACATAAGAACTGATCACTTCCGACATCGGTACGGAACCAGCGACGTGCTGCATGGAACCAAACAAGGAACCGGCCACCCGTAGGGCCTCGATGTCGCCGACACTCTCGAAAATTTGGTCGTAGATGGGGCTAGTTCCCGTGGTTCCGGCGCTGCTGCCGTAGCGTTTGCTGGGGGGAACGAGTTCGTAAACAGTTTTGCCCACCAGTTCTTCTTCCCAGTTAACGGTGACAAAAACATCTTCAATCCAGTCGGAAGGATAGACGGGAGGAATCCGCACTAAAGGAGAACGGGCCAAAACTAACCAACGACCATCAGCACAACGATAACCGATATCGATAACATAATCTCGATCGCTGACCGGGATCGGTAAATACCATTCCCGGGCCAATTCATCACAGAGATATTCTTGGACACTGTGGGCGCCTTGGCTATTGAGATCGATATCGGTGACATCATAAAGACGCAGGGCTAACTGTTGTCCCCCTTGACGACGTAGATCTTCTTTCGATTCGTTGGGGATATCCCAGTAAGCATAGGCCCACTGAGGATCGCGAGGTAGGAGGGTAATGCGATTTTCACCGTAGCCACCGGGCAGATCTCCTAAACCATCATCCACTGAACCTAGGATATCTTCGATCGGGTTAGCTTGACCTAATTCAAATTTTGCTGCTTCCACTGGTTTTTCCTCTTTAATAGTAGATTTAAAATTGCCGCTTACTCCCATAGCTTGGGTAATTGCCTCGATTAATTGCGTTTTCCGCATCCGACTGTAACGAGAGATGCTGTATTGACTGGCAACTCGTCGTAGTTGCCGCAAGGTCATCTCATCTAAGGGGGGGTATTCTGGGACCATGAGTTGACACTCTCCGATTAGTTACGACGGCAAATGTTTTTGAGCATTTGCAAAAGCAGTTATCTGGGTAATCCTTCTAACTACTCATCGATTGCTGTGTGAACGAGAGATCCACTCGATGGGGATCAAGGGGATCGCTTGTTATAAATACCTATTAAACAGTAAGATTCCGATTTTGACCAAGTACTTTGTCATGATTTCTTGATAAAACCGCCAAACCCTTGATCCCCAAGAGATTTTCATGTCAGGAAGTTTTGATACGCTGTGCTGCCTTGAAACTGCATAAGGAAATTTTAGTACAAATGATCGATGCTACCCACTGTTTACTTAACAGTCTCCACTGATTACTGATCACTGATTACTGATTACTGATCACTGATCACTGATTTGTACTCCGATCCCGATCGCCTGTAATCTGATATTGAGACTTTTAGTTAAGGAGACTGAACCGCTTGGCTACCCGTGTGATTATTGTTCGTCATGGACAAAGCAGTTATAATGCAGAACAGAAAATACAAGGTCGCAGTGATGGCTCGGTTTTGACGGAAAAAGGCCATCTGGACGCGGAAAAAGTAGGAAATGCCCTCAGTCAAATCGATATCGCCGCTTTTTACTGTAGTCCTCTCCAAAGAGCCAAATCTACTGCTGAGGTGATTCAGTCTCGTTTAAATAACTCTCCCGTCATTCAACCCACTCCGCAGTTACTAGAAATCGATCTGCCTATCTGGGAAAATATGGTCAAAGAGGAGGTAAAAGCTCAATACCCCCAAGAATATCGGGATTGGCAGCAAAAACCTCACGAATTTAAGATGATACTGCCCGATGGTCAAGAACATTATCCCGTTCTCTCCCTATATCAACAAGCGCAGGATTTTTGGCGAGAAATTATTCCCCAACACGAGGGCCAAACTATCCTCATTGTTGCCCATAACGGCATTAATCGCTGTTTAATCCTCAGTGCCATCGGTATTCCGGTTTCCTTATACCATTCCCTGCAACAATCTAACTGTTGTGTTAATGTTCTCAATTTTACGCGTAATTTTGGTGATCCTGTTCAGGTGGAATCCCTCAATCAAACGGCACACCTAGGGATAGCTTTACCCCCACCACGTCCTCCTTTCCAAGGTTCTAGGCTGCTGCTGGTGCGTCACGGAGAAACCCAATGGAATCGGGATAAACGTTTTCAAGGTGTGCGCGATATTCCCCTCAATGATAATGGCAAAGCTCAAGCTGAGAAAGCCGCCGAATTTCTGCGAGAAACGGCGATCGATCACGCTGTCACCAGTCCTTTGTCCCGTCCCAAGGAAACTGCCCAAATTATCCTGCAATATCACCCCAATGTCACCTTAGATACCCAAGTGGATCTGACAGAAATCTGTCACGGACTTTGGGAAGGTAAATTAGAGGAGGAAATTGAAGCGAGTTTCCCCGGGATGTTAGAAGACTGGAAAAATGCCCCAGAAACCGTGCAAATGCCGGAAGGGGAGAATTTACAGGAAGTTTGGGATCGAGCGATCGCTTGTTGGCGGCAAATCGTTAAAACCTATAGTAATAGCGATAGTCCTAAGACAATTATGGTAGTGGCCCACGATGCCATTAATAAGGTGATTCTTTGTTATTTATTGGGTTTAAAACCCGCCAATTTCTGGAATATTAAACAGGGAAATGGCGCGGTTAGTGTTATCGATTATCCCAAAGGAGTTGACTCTCAGCCGGTCCTGCAAGCAATTAATATTACCTCTCATCTAGGAGCGGGAATACTCGATCGCACGGCAGCTGGCGCTTTATAACAGTGATCAGTGATCAGTTAACAGATTTGAGTTTTAAGTGAGCAGTATGTGGTAAGTGTGCAGTATTAAATAGCAGTTTCTTGCCATCTTTTCAGTGATCAGTGATCACTGATCACTGATCACTGATTATCAGCCAGTCAGCTGCCCTTGGCTTTCTTAATTAACAACAGACTACCCCCAAGTATGGCGAAAGCAACAACCGCATTGGGTTCAGGAACTTTGGTGGCAAAGGAAGCATTGTCAATACTAAAACTATCGACACCTGTTGTATTATTGGCAAAGATAACAGAACTAAATTCTGCTGTCCCGATAATACCAAGAAACCCATTCTCTCCACCAATTGTCGGATTGATAGAAATAGTTTGGTCTCCTGTGCCATCAAAATTGCCAGTAACAGTTAACACATCAACGCGGAAAAAGTCAGCACCAAAAGCCAACACGGTAGCAGGAAACTGCCAGGTTATGGTATCAGAAGCACCCGGAAGTGTACCGGAAGCATTATCGTAAACACCAGAATTGACACTGTTGTTATTAAACGGAGGATTAGGCAGTATGGGAGGAGCGGAATTAGTGGAAACAATCCCTGAATCTAGGGTAATTGACTGTGCCGAAGAAATAGTATTGCTAAAGGTATCGGTGGTAATCTTGTACGAGGGGTTAGTGGCGAGTGCCGCTTCCCAGGCAGTCCGATTTGTATAAATGGTATAAGCACTCACAGAAGACACGCCACCCAGCAGTAGAGTTGCTGTCCCTGTGGCGAAAGCTAAAGAATTAAGGGCATTGAGCTTCACTAGGTTATTTCCTCTCATTAAAGGTGAATAAAAGCCAGAGTATCAGAGCAGGTACGAAAAATCCTCTCATCTTTGTACAGAATAATTACAAACCACTTTCCACACTTCTTAACATTCAATTGATAATTTTTACTAACATATTGCTTACAACCCTTTGCCAGTAAAGATTGTAGCTACAAGGATCGATTTTCATCAAGGTGAAGAATTGTAATTTGTTTTCTCAGAAAAAATCAATTATTGAAAATGTTCTCAATAGTAGTTTCTACAATGAAGCTTTTTCGTCAAAACATCTTGGGGAATGTAAAAATATATAAAGGTATATGAAGATGTGCGGAATGTCGGATTTAATTCCACCCACCCACTTAACTAGAAGCTAATAATTGATTCTCAATCTGTCTAACTACCGTTAGCGCCGAATAGCTGACTCCGGCAGTACCTTCTCCCGGATGGGTGGAATCTCCTACTAACCAAAGATGGGGGATCGGAGTGCGCGTCGCTACGCCAAAAGGGCCAAAAGTGGACAGTCTTTGACCAATACCGCCGACAATGCCCTGATTTCGCCCCGTAAACCGTTCAAAAGTGCGAGGAGTAGCTGATTCGATGTGAACGATGTGATCAGGACTGAGATGGAAATAATTACCGAGACGCTCGATCGCCTCTTGGGTGTATGCTGCTTTTAATTGCTGATAATTATCTTCTCCTTTTCGCCACCAAAGACTGGTATCGGTGAAGGAAGAAGCAATAATCGTCGCTTTTCCCACTGGAGCGCGGCCATCCCCTTCTTTACTCACGGAAACAAACAAAGAGTTATTTTCGCCGATTATGCCATCGTCATCGTAGAGGAATTGCAAATGGGGGGGACAATCGGGGGGAATAGCAGCGCGATCAACTCCTAAGTAAACCACAAAAGCACCGGATGCGGGGGGAAGTTTTTCGATTCTCCGGTGATAAAGACTGGGAATGGCTTCGCGATCGATTAATTGTGGTAAATTTTGGATCGGGATATTAGCGACAATCTCATCGGCCATTTCTGGATGTATTTGACCATTTTTTTGATTTCTGACGATAATTCCCGTGGCTTTTCCTTTTTCTGTCAGTATTTTTTCCACTGTGTGGCGCATTTGCAATTTACCGCCGTATTTTTCCAAAGCTGCTACTAGGCGATCGCTTAATACTTGCATACTACCCTGAAGGTGGGATAAACCTTGGGGAGACTGAGAAACTGCTAAAGCGGTGGCGGCATAAAGTAAAGCAGTTTCATCGGCAGTAACTTGGGAATAAAGCTTTAACTGGAGATCAAGAAAGGTTTTTAGGCGTTTATCCCTCTCTAAGCCGTATAATCGCAGAGCATCTCCCACAGTCATCAAAGTAAAGGGGAAGGTAATGGCAGTATCTAAACGCAAAGCGGCGATTAATTGCCCTAAATCCCACCAGTTGCGCGGGGGTAAAACTGGATCGCGACTTTGAAAACGCCAACTTGCTTGAAAAAGTTTTTGTAATAATTGCCAAAAAGGTTCGCTGCCCGGAAATTGTTTTTGTCTTTCCTCTTGCCACTTTTGCCGATCGCGCCAGACGTTAATCGGAGTGGTTTCCCCCGGCAGAAAAACGGCACAGGCGGGATCGCAGGGGACAGAATCGGGTAAATCTATCCCTAATTCAGCAAAAATGCGCTGATGAATGCCCCCTACTTCTAATCCTGCCACTTGAGTTGCCCCCACATCAAAAGTAAAACCCCGACGGGAAAAAGTCGAGGCACAACCCCCAGGGACAAGCGCCTGATCATATACTGTGACTTGATAACCTCGACGCGCCAATAATGCCGCCGCCGTTAGTCCGCCAATCCCTGCACCAATAACGGTAATTCGCGTCATTTTCTTAATAATTATTTATATTTATTTTTATACTAACGCTTTTGGCAGTGAGGAGTCAGTGATCAGTTATCAGTTATCAGTGATCAGTTCACTGTTTACTGATCACTGAAAAGCTCCCCACTTCCCCACCTCCCCAATTCATAATTCATAATTCATAATTCATAATTCCCCCACTTCATAATTCATAATTCATAATTTATAATTCATAACAGTTTACCCGCGCCCCTAGGGTATCTAAAGCCAAAATTTTCACCTCAGAGTTAATCCCCACTTCCTCCCAAGCATTGGTCATCTCTGTGGCTATTTTTTGGGCATTGTCGGGGTTAGTTAAAGCCAATAGGCTCGGACCTGCGCCACTAATTACCATCCCGTAAGCACCCGCGTTAATGGCGGCTTTTTTCACCTTTTCGTAACCCGGGATCAAAGATTGCCGATAGGGTTGATGCAGTTTATCCTCTAGGGCAATTCTCAGCCAATCGCCGTTACCCGTCTCCAATCCCCGCAATAATAAACCCAAGCGGGAAATATTGAAAATTGCCTCCTGACGGCTAATTTTTTCCGGTAAAACCGCCCTAGCTTTTTCCGTAGCCAGTTCAAAATCGGGAATCGCCAAGACGGGAATGAGATTTTTTTGCCAAAATACTTGACAAATAGCCCAATTTGTGCTGTCCCCTGCCGATAGCTGACAGTTGCCCCGCAAAGCTGGCACCACATTATCTGGATGACCCTCCAATGCGATCGCTAATGCTTCGATTTCCCCCATAGATAAAGGATTTCCGGCGCATTGATTAGCGGCCACTAACCCACCGATAATAGCAGTGGCAGAACTACCTAAACCTCTAGCCAGAGGAACCCCTAAACCGATCTCGATGGCGATAGGGGGCGGATTCTGTCCTATTTTTTGATAAACTTGCAAAAAAGAAGTGTAGATTAAATTATCAGCCCCTTGGCTAACTTTAGCTGATTCATTTCCCTTGACACTAATGCTGACAGGGTTAGCTGTTGTTGCCGGCAGCAGGGTAAAAGTAAACTGATTATATAAAGTTAAGGCCGCTCCGAGACAATCGAAGCCGGGCCCAATATTAGCAGTGGTAGCGGGAACTGTTACCGTAAAAGTTGTCATGGTTAAGCTTTTGCCTGAAGATAGCGGCGATTTACCTCCTCCCAGTTAACCACATTCCACCACTGTTTTAAATACTCAGCCCGTTGATTACGATATTTTAAGTAATAGGCGTGTTCCCAGACATCATTGCCCATAATTGGCTGTAATCCCATCATTAGGGGGCTATCTTGGTTAGCAGTGCTGATAATTTCCAGTTGTCCTGACTGATTTAAAACCAACCATGTCCAACCACTACCAAAAAGTTTAGTACCTGCTTGGTTGAAAGCGTTTTTAAATTCCTCGAAACTGCCAAATTTAGCGATTATTGCCGCTCCTATTTCTCCTTTTGGTTCGCCACCGCCATCGGGGGACATAATCTGCCAAAACATCGTATGATTAAGATCGCCGCCGCCATTATTGCGGACAGTGGTGCGAATATCGGCGGGTAAAGAGTCAAGATTTTTAATTAATTCTACTACTGTTTTTTTCTGCAATTCTGGATATTTTGCCACTGCCAGATTGAGATTATTAACGTAGGCTGCATGGTGTTTATCGTGATGAAATTGCATCGTTTCCTTATCAATATAAGGTTCTAGGGCATCATAGCTATAGGGGAGGGCAATAAGACTATAAGGACTGGTAGCGGCAAAAGCGGCAGAGTTAAAACCAGCAAGAGTGGCTGTGCCAAGGGTAGCACCTAAAAGATAAAGAAATTGACGGCGATCAAGAGACATATTCTCAGAGCAGATGTTCTGATTATCAATTATCCTATCGATCGGTACTTCGGGAAAGAAAAGTTTTTATCGACGGACTCCTAAACGCAATCGGCTGCATCCCTATATTACATTTTCGGTGTCAGCAGTTCGATAAACTCACTGACCACGTTGCGCCCCCACATTACACAATGACCTAAAATACTTTTTAAGCCAGCCTTTATTTTATTACCATAAACGATAAAAACTTTTCAACAAGTGGGGCGGAATTTTTAGATAATAACCAATAATTACTAATTGATTAACTAAGGTGGTTTTGGCAACTCCTAATTTTTGCCAACGTCTTGCTGAGGTAATCACCGGAGCAGCAACTATGGCTATTTTACCCCTTTTTTTCAATCTTTGTATTAATTCAAAATCTTCCATAATTGGCAACTCAGGAAAACCGCCCAAATCGGCAAAGATTGAGGCTTTTAAAAATATTCCTTGATCTCCGTAGGGAAGAGAAAGCCAGCGAGAACGCCAATTAACTAATTTTTCTACTAAACGCAGGGTTTTTTCCTCTCCATCAATTTTTAATTTAAAAGCCCCCGCTACTATCCCAGATTGGGATAAAGTATTGATAATTTGTTTTTGAAATTCATGGGGAAGTAAAGTATCTCCGTGCAGAAATAACAAAATATCTCCTTTGGCTATTTTGGCTCCTAAATTCATCTGAAATGCACGACCTTTACTGGGGGAAATAATTACTTTCGCCCCCAATTGTTCGGCTATTTCTCTAGTTTTATCGGTACTTCCCCCATCGACAACAATAATTTCTACTCCCGCTCCTATCTGTTTTAATGTTGCGGCAATTCTTAACTCCTCGTTCAGGGTCGGAATGATAATACTAAGATAATTCATCAGGTTTTGTGGTAACTAAAGTCAGAGGATTTAGGGGCGACCATCGGGTAAATTTTCCTACAGATACCGAGGGATTGATTTCGATTTGTAATAACTGTTTTTCCTGTAGAAAAGTTAAACATTGCTGCCAGTTCTTGAGAGTGGCTAAAGCTGGAGTCAAAAGTCGATACCAAATTAGGTTAAACTTCATCTTTATGGGAAACGAAACTCGGTTCTAAGATAGGTGGGACAATGCCGAATATTAAAGGGGACGATGGTGCGCTCAAAACCATCTTCAGCAATAGTAAAATTATCGCAGTGGTCGGGCATTCCGAGAAATCGAGCCGCGCCAGCTATCAGGTGGCCAAATTCCTGCAAGCGGTGGGTTATCGAGTCTATCCGGTCAATCCTATGGTCAAGCAAATTGACGGTCAAAGCTGCTATCCTTCTCTAGAGGCTATCCCCGAACCTGTGGATATTGTTAACGTTTTTCGTCATCCTGATTATTTACCTGAAATTGTCGAGTCAGCTATTGCTATTCGGGCTGCTACCCTTTGGACACAATTGAGAATTTATCACCCAGTTGCCGAAAAAAAAGCGATCGAGGCGGGTTTAAATGTGATTATGGATGCTTGTATCCAGATAGAATATCAGCGTCTATTTGCCTAAAACAAAACCCCACCATGGGTGGGGTTTCGGGTTTAATTTAGGAAATCCTAGAAGGTAAAGGTTCCGCGGAGAGTGCCAATCCACTCGTTACCAGTGCCTTTGAACTGTTCAGGTGCAGAAATCCAGATGACACCGGGGGTGATAGAAATATTGTCGGTGACTTGGTACTTGTAGAACAATTCAACGTGGTAGGGAACGATGTTAGATACTTTTAGACCCATTTCCCGGAAGCTTAAGTGACCGATGTAGGGCTGCGCACCAGCAAACAGACCTAAGATATTTCCTTCTTTACCCAAGTCGGGGAAGGCAATACCAGCACCGTAGGTCCACACTTCCGCATCACCGAGACCGAGTAAACGCACGGTGGAGTAGGAACCGAAGGCACTCAAGCTGGCGAAACCAATATCCACTGCACCGGTTAAACCGTAGCTGTTGGATACTTTGGCTCCGAAGTTGAAGAAACCGACTTCATCCTGTAGGGTGACGCTATCAGGATCGTTGCCGTTGACGTTGAGCAGGGTATTTAACTGAGTTTGGGAAAGGTTAGCGGCGGAAGTCCCCGTTACACCGAAGGAACCACCGTTACCGAAGATGGCGGTATCGGCACCTTGGTAAGCGTTAACGTAGGTGAAGCCAACGTTGAGGAAGTTAAAGAGGTTAGCGTTAATCTGTGCTAAAGCGGCGTAATCTCCGTTAAAGAGACCATTACCCGGGTTAGGATTGGCCGCAGAACTAGAGCCACCACCACCGGCTAAGTAACCTAAAGATAGGGAGGTCGGACCGACAATGCTTTGGAGGAAGCCTAACTGTAGGCTAACACCGGCCCCAGAACCACCACCGATACGGTAGATGGGGTTTTCGGAAGCGAAGGTCGAAAGCGCACCATTACCACCGTCGAAGTCTTCAAAGAAGGGGTTAGTGGTGGGAACGAAGTCATTCCAAATACCGCCCCAAGCGGCGACGTAGGTGTTGAAGCGACCAAAATAACCTAAGTCAATCGGGGTATAGTAGGCCAACCAGTCGAGAACCACATTGCTACCGTTACCGGCCGCGGTCCAAGTTTGGAATAGGGAAGGGCTTTGCAGATTATCGAATCTGACGGAAGCGGGATCACCATTTTGTAGTGTGGTGGTCGATTTGTAATCAAATCCGAAGGGAGTGGCACTACCCGCCGCTAAACGAGTTTTCAGTACGTCCTGACCGGTGAAGCTCGTGTTTAACAGCAAACGAGCGCGGTATTGCATGGCGGCCTGGGAGGCGGGGCTACCAGCACCGACCGTATCGGTGACAGCGAAGATAACTTCCCCAGCTAATTTGGTGGTGGTGGAGAATTGGTTATTTTCGAGGAAAGACACCCGGCTTTCTAAGTTATCAACTCTAGCTCCCAACGCCGCTAATTCGGCCTGGAACTCATCCATCAAGCGCTTGAGGGCATCTAAGTCTTCCTTGAGGACGTTGACACCATCTTGAATTAAACGTTCCATCACGTTTAAGCAAGCGTTTAAACCAGCGGCAAACTCCCAACGGGTTAAAGCTCGGTCGCCGCGGAAGGTGCGATCGGGATAACCAACAATACAACCATAGCGCTCCACAAGGCTTCTTAGGGCTTCATAGGCCCAAGCGGTGGGGGAAACATCGCGCAGTTGGTTAACGCTGGTGACTTGATCGATGGTGTTGCCCTGTACGGGTGCAACTTGACCTTCGTTACCGTACTGTTCGAGCTGATTGAGTAATTCGCCAGTTCCTGCAGCGTTGTCCTGAACTTGAGCGATTTCTAGATTGTTAAATTCGGTAGAAACACTGGTAGATTTGGCGGGATCGAAGCTACTAGCATTGGCAGAAGCTACCAGAGTAGCTCCCAAAATCGCTGGGCTAACCAGCAATGATTTCCAGAACATTCTTAACATGATGGTTTTTTCCTCACACCTTATAGGTTGACTACACAGTTTGACGACGCATATAGCCTTTCTATTCTTTTGCCATTATACACAATTTAATTACTTAGGGAAAGATGCGATCTCATTTTTTTTCCCTTGACCAGTTAACAAAGTGGCCACCCTGTCGCTCCTGACGGCACTTAAACAAAAACTAAAGTAGGTTAGAATCCTTACGGAGAGAAAACTTAATCTCAAATAACAGGCTCATCTAGACGAGTCGGGCAAGGTTCTGTGATTTTGATAACGACGACTGGACTGGGTTGTTGTCAGGTTAATTGATGATTTCTATAGTAGTGCTCCTAATATGGAGTGATGTCTAATCAGCAAAACTTAACGCCGACAAAAACAGGGACAAGACCATGAAACAAAGAAAGATAGCCAATACACTGCGTAAAGCCTTGCTACAAGATGGCAAGATGGAACGCGCTCTCTATGAATACGAATTAGAAGAACACATAGACTACTGGTACGAAGGTCTCAAGTCCGACCGTGATCAGTTTGTCTTTGCCATCACAGAAAACTCCGGTCACGTGGCAATGGTATTGATTATGCCAGATAAAACTATCTACGTCAATGAGGAGGCGAGAGAGAAACTCTCTCAATTCTGGATAAAAGCTTATAAGAATAATATAAACCGATTAATTCCCATGATGGCGGAGAATTTGGCCAATGATATTATCTCGGTCAATGGCGTTAAAACGGTGTCCCCAAACCAGAAGCGGCGCTGGGTTAGTTTACGCCCGTAGAGTTAAAGTCAAGAAAGGCTCACTTAGGACAAAATTGGTATTACTTCTGGTTCTGGGGTTCCCAGATGACGGCAAACCCTCAAAAACTATCCGCCCTTACCAATTGCTCGGTAAGGGCGGTGTAGCGGGTCATCGGAATCGACACCAGACTGCCGGAAGGAACTCCAGCTAGTCTAAATCTTGTTTAGACGTGGGGATCTAGAGAACAGCCCCGGCGCACAGCCGGCTATTGTCGATTAAGAGACCCATGCTTTTACTACTTTCTACCATCGACATCACCTCCTGTATCCCTTAACGGATTAATTATTGAATTTATCTGCAACTAGCTTAACGCAGCTGTGCGGAAAAAATCAAGGCCGGCAGCTAAAAATTTTTTCGGCAGGCTGAGATTAGCCCCAAAATGTAGGTGGAGATAGGAAGCGTGCAGATTCTTACCTTGCCACCCTTCGGCATTGATGTCACTTTTGGGGAATGCTTGCAGTTGATAAATCGGTGCGTCGCTCACCCCGCTTAATTGGGAGCGATGGAATTCATGGCCGCGCACTGGTTGACCTGCTTTGAGCAGGATCGTCTCCTGTTTGGCGATGGCTTGCCGATAACCTAGGGTTAACTTCGGCGACATTATAGCAGATTGGGGGATTATTTGCAACATAGAATGATTTTTTTGCTCAAAATCAACTATTTTGTCACATAAATACATTAATCCCCCACATTCGGCGTAGGTAGGCATTCCAGAGGCGATCGCTTTTCTCACCTGAGTTAAGATAGGGGTGTTAGCGGCTAATTCTGGGGCAAAGATTTCGGGAAAACCGCCACCAAAGTACAATCCTTGTAGGTTTTCGGGCAAATTTGCCCCTTGCAAGGGACTCCAAAAGATTAATTCCGCGCCTAAATTGGCTAAAATATCGAGATTATCGGGATAATAAAAGTTAAAAGCCTTATCTCTGGCAATACCGATACGGATAGGGGGAAAAAGCTTATTTGATTCTGGGGGATTTTTCGGGTTCTCTTGGGGAGAAATAGTCAGTAAAGGCAAGAGAATGTCCCAATTAAAGCAGTTTTGGGCAATAGAAGCCAGTTGATCTTGCAGTTGCCTGATTTCTCCTAGTTCATCCCTGGGAACTAATCCTAGATGGCGATCGGGAATTGTCAGGGAATCTTGACGACGCAGAACCCCGACAATCGGCATATTGATTGATTCTAGGGCGGTTTGCAGTAATTGCTGGTGGCGATCGCTACCAACCCGATTGAGGATAACTCCGGCTAGATGGAGATTTTTGTCTAAAGATTGATAACCGCGGACAATAGCGGCGACAGAGGTAGATAAACGACTACAATCGATAACTAACAGCAGAGGAAGCCCTAAAATACGGGCAATATGGGCGGTACTGGCATAATCGGGAAATTGAGTCTCGCTTAATTGAATACCATCAAATAGCCCCATTACCCCTTCGATCAGAGCATAATCGACATTTTGACAATGTTGGGCAAAACAGGTTTTTACATAGTCTTCAGAAGTTAAAACCGGATCGAGATTGCGACAGGGGCGACCGGTAAAATGAGTATGGAACATGGGATCGATATAATCGGGCCCGACTTTAAAAGATTGCACTCGATCGCCACGACTGATTAAATAGGCCAAGATTGCCAGAGTAATCGTAGTTTTACCGACTCCGCTTCTTTCTCCTGCGATGATCATTATTAGTTGTTTTTTTCGAGATCGAGCTAGACTTAATTAACCTGTTACACAATCAATTCTAAGGCTTGCCAACGGCTAATAGGGTCAATTTTGGCCGCTAACTGGTTCCTGTGTCAATCGACTTTTTTTATTAGCGGTGAAATCAATTTGACCACGTTTATGATCTTTGGCATCATCTCTAGACGACCAGCTATTGTTCCGGCGTTCCGACGTTGCCCAAAACCAGAGACTTCCTACCCCACCATTAAGATAACTGCTAGATTAGCGGACCAATTTTGTTTAGCTGTTAACTTTTGTAAAAAAAACATCGTCCGTATCCTATTGTACAGATAGACTAAAAATATCTAGAAAAAGCAGTTAGATCGGCAAGAGGGAAAAGGTAAAAACCCTGACTGGGAGATGACGGGTAAATACGCAAATAAGCCTGAATTACCGCTCTAAAATTGGCTTTACCGACAGCAAAAGACCAGATTAATCAGGCAAATATCGTCAAATAAACTAATCAATATAGCTCCTTAGGTGTCTGGGAGTGAAAAGGACAGAGAACGGAGTTTTTCTAGTTTCTATAACTGCACTAATCAGAGACCTGGAACTTAGCTCTAAACCGACAACTAAATTATCAGGAGAATTGGGGTTATGCCGACTCTACACACGCTGACCAATGATAGTATCTCTTGTTCCTTGTCCGATCGCATGGAGAATGTCAATTTCCACTGCGAATTAGAAAATCAAATTCATCCCACCTACGGCCTCGAAAACCTAGGCATGAAAAATCTCGGTCGCGTTTATCGCAATCTTTCCGTACCGCAATTAGTCGAACAGGCGATCGAACATCATGAGGGCGTTTTAGCCGATAATGGGGCTTTAGTGGTGGAAACGGGTAAATATACCGGTCGTTCCCCCAAAGATAAATTCATTGTCAAAGAAACCACCAGCGAAAAGGAAATCGACTGGAATCAGCATAACGCCCCGATTAGCGAGGAAAAATTCCAGCAGTTATACCGAAAAGTCCTCGCCTATGTACAGGGAAAAGACCTATATATCTTCGATGGTTACGTCGGGTCCGATCCTAATTGTCGCTTTGGCGTGCGCGTTGTCACCGAAATCGCCTACCATAACCTCTTTGCCCATCAGTTATTCCTCCGGCCCAGTGCGATCGAACTAGCTGCCCATGAAACTGATTTTACCGTGATTGCCCTGCCGGGGTTACAGGGAGATCCCGAGGATGACGACCTGAACAGCGAAGCCTTTATCGTCCTCAACCTGGCCAAAAAAATCGTTCTCATCGGTGGCACTCGCTACGCTGGCGAAATCAAAAAATCCGTCTTCTCGATGATGAACTACCTGATGACCAAACAAGGGGTTTTACCGATGCACGGTGCCGCTAACATGGATAAACACGGTCATACGGCCCTCTTTTTCGGTCTTTCCGGTACGGGTAAAACCACCCTTTCCGCCGATCCTAAACGCAGCCTCATCGGTGATGATGAACACGGTTGGTCAGAAGATGGCATTTTTAACTTTGAAGGCGGTTGTTACGCTAAAACCATCCGTTTAAGTGCCGAATACGAACCCCAAATCTGGGCGGCGATTCAATTTGGCACTATTCTCGAAAACGTGATCCTTTCCCCCGATAATCGCCTTCCCGACTACGATGATGGACGTTTGACCGAAAACACCCGCGCCGCCTATCCCCTGCGTTATATTCCTAATTGTGCCGTATCTGGCATGGGAACCCACCCGAAAACTATTATCTTCTTAACTGCCGATGCTTTTGGGGTACTGCCGCCAATCGCCAAATTAACCACAAACCAGGCGATGTATCATTTCCTCTCCGGTTATACTAGCAAATTAGCGGGAACGGAACGGGGAATCAGCGCCCCACAGGTGACTTTTTCCAGTTGTTTCGGTCAATGTTTCTTCCCTCTCTCACCCCTTGTCTATGCCCAAATGTTAGGGGAACGTTTAGAACAACATCCCGAAACCTCCGTTTATCTGATTAATACTGGTTGGTCTGGCGGTCCCTACGGAGTTGGCGATCGCATTTCGATCAAACACACCCGCGCTATGGTTTCCGCCGCTTTAAATGGCGATTTAGAGGAAGTAGTTTTCCATCCTCATCCCATCTTTCAAGTTCTCGTCCCCGAAATTGTCCCGGGAGTTCCCAAAAAAATCCTCGACCCGCGACAAGCATGGCAAGATGGCGAATCCTACGACCTACAGGCGCGAGAATTGGCCCATCGTTTCGTGGAAAATTTCCGTCAATTTACCACTGCCTCCCAAGAAATAATTGCAGCCGGTCCAATTTGGGAATAACAGCATCAAGGAATCGGTTATCAACTATCAGTTAAAATGAGATTTTCTCGGAGTTTGATTGCCGTCGGGTGTATTGGGGCAGCCTAATACACCGGCATACTGCTATCTATTGCCCATAGCTTGTCCGGCGAGATAACCAGTGGTCCAAGCGCTTTGAAAATTAAATCCCCCCGTGACTCCATCGATATCTAGTACCTCCCCGGCAAAATATAACCCCGGACAGATTTTACTTTCCATAGTTTTAAAATCCACTTCCTGAAGATTCACTCCCCCAGAGGTGACAAATTCCTCCTTAAACACCCCTTTTCCTTTGATTTGATATTCCCCTTGCTGTAATTCAGTCATTAATCGATTGAGAGTATTTTTAGATAATTCTGCCCAGGGAGTTTCCGAGTTAACAGTCAAGTAACTTAATAAACTCTGCCAAAGACGCTTAGGTAACTGCTCAAAGGGACAATAATTAAAAAGTTTTCTTTTGGGATATTCACTTTTAGTTTGTAAGATAATTTCTCGCAATTTTTCAGGATGATAATCCCCCAACCAATTAATGATTAAAGGCATTCGGTAATGTTGCTCGTGAAGTACCCGCGCCCCCCAAGCAGAAAGTTTTAAAATAGCCGGTCCACTGACTCCCCAATGGGTAATTAACAAGGGTCCGATTTGTTCTAATTTGCTTCCCCCAAGACGAACTCGCACTTTATCCACAGTAACCCCTAACAAATCTTGCAGACGAGGATCGGCAATTTGAAAGGTAAATAAAGAAGGGACAGGAGAGACTAGAGAATGACCTAAATCTTGAGCGGTGCGATAACCAAAAGGACTACTTCCCGTAGCAATTAAAAGCTTATCTGCCCTAATTTGCTCCTCTCTTTTTAATTCAATCAAAAAACTTTCTTGCTGTTTTTTTACCGATTTAACTGGGGAATTTAGCCTTAAATTAACCCCAGCAAAAGTCGCACTTTCCCGCAGACAATTAACAATAGTTTCAGAATTATCGGTGCTGGGAAACATTCGTCCATCCGCTTCTGTTTTGAGTTTTACCCCCCGCAATTCAAACCATTTAATAGTATCTTGGGGTTGAAACCGACTAAAAGCTCCCCGTAGTGCTTTGCCACCGCGAGGATAATAATTAACCAATTGGGAAACATCAAAACAATGATGGGTGACATTACAGCGTCCCCCTCCCGAAATCCGCACTTTCGCCAGAGGTTCTTTTGCCGCTTCTAGGATAGTAACGCCGGCTTTTGGGTTAGATTCTGCCGCTTTAATTGCGCCAAAAAATCCCGCTGCCCCGCCACCAATTACGACTATTTGAGTCATATAAGTAAGTGGTTATAATTAAATTGAAGATAGATTTTTTCTTTGATCCCCCCTTAATCCCCCCTTGATAAGGGGGGTGTCTGATAATTTTTAACACCTACCTACTTATCAAGGAAAAAGTTAAGTTTAAACCGACAAAAATCGCTGAATGACTTCTTGACTTAATCCGCTTGTGAAACCGGAAGCAACAATTCCCCCTTTCTGCATGGCGTAATATCGATCAGCTTGGCGGACAAAATGCAGGTGTTGTTCTACTAATAAAACGGCAATTCCTTTGCTGGCAACAATACGCCGCACCGCCGCTTCAATTTCGAGAATAATTGACGGTTGAATTCCTTCCGTGGGTTCATCTAAAATTAATAATTTTGGTTCCCCCACTAAGGCGCGAGCGATGGCTAATTGCTGTTGTTGTCCACCGCTTAAATCTCCTCCCATCCGCGATAACATGGTTTTTAAAACGGGAAATAAATCGAAGATTTCTTCGGGAATTGTGGCATTTTTTCTTTTTGTGGGTAAAGCTTCCAAACCGAGAATTAAATTCTCTTTTACCGTTAAACGGGGAATAATATCCCTACCCTGCGGCACATAACCCAGTCCTAATCTGGCTCTTTGATCTGAGGTTTTATTAATCAGGTTTTGTTGCTCATAATTAATTGTTCCCGCTCGCGGTTTTAAGATACCCATCAAGGTTTTTAATAGGGTAGTTTTACCCACGCCATTACGTCCGATTAAACAGACCATTTCTCCCGCATTAATGTTAAGATCAACATCTCTTAAAATATGACTTTCTCCGTAGTAAACATTGAGATCAGATATGTGTAACATTGTCAACCCTTTTTAACTAATTTTAATCATTTTACTCTTTATTCTTCCGAGGAACCTAGATAAACTTCAATAACTTTCGGATCATTTTGAATTTGCTCCATATTCCCCTCACAGAGAACAGTTCCTTGGTGTAAAACCGTGACTTTGCGGGCAATTTGACGGACAAATTCCATATCGTGTTCAATGACAATAATCGAATGACTTTCCGCTAGATTTAATAACAAATTACCCACGTTTTCCGTTTCCTCATCGGTTAATCCTGCTACGGGTTCATCTACTAGCAGTAAATCTGGTGACTGAGCCACTAATTGGCCAATTTCTAAGCGTTGTTTTTCCCCGTGGGAGAGTAAAGAAGCGGGTAAATCAGCTTTAGCAGTTAACCCGATTATTTCCAATAAACCAATAACTTGTCGGCTATCTTCTAGAGGAGGACGACCGAAAAGAGTTGAGAAAACATTTTTATTGCGATTACTAACTAAATCGAGATTTTCTCGGACAGTTAGATTTAAATATACCCTAGGAGTTTGAAATTTGCGACCAATACCTAAACGAGCGATCGCATATTCGGGAATTTTGCGGAGATCTCGACCTTTAAATAATACCCGTCCGATGGTGGGTTGCACTTTCCCCGTAATCACATCTAAAAAAGTGGTTTTTCCCGCACCATTGGGACCGATAATCACTCGCAATTCTCCCGTATCCATACTGAAATTAAGATTATTGAGAGCTTTAAAACCCCCAAAACTAACGGTAAGATTCTCGATTTCTAAGATTTTTCCAGTCATAATTTCTAAGAGGGAGTTGGGAAGTATTTTCAGTGAACAGTGAACAGTAAACAGTAATCAGTGAACTGAAAACTCACATCTGAAAACTGACTCCTGAATACTAATAGAATAAAATCACTCATGCTCTAATTCTTCTCTTTCCAGTTGCACTTCCGGAGCTTCCTCAATACTAGGATAGGTGATTAAAGTTTTGCGGAAACCAAAATGAGTCAGCAAACGTTTAATTCCACCGAGAAGACCATCGGGAAGCACTGTCACCACAATTAGGAATAGGGCCCCTTGGAAAAATACCCAGACTTCCGGAAATTGTTCGCTTAAAAAAGTTTGGGCTAGGCGTACTAATAAAGTACCGATAACTGCCCCCACAAGGGTAGCACGTCCCCCCACAGCCACCCAAATCACCATTTCAATGGAAAAAGCCACATCCATAGAGTTAGGGGTGATAATTCCCGTTTGCACGGTATAAAGAGCGCCGGCAACACCAGCAATCGCCCCAGAAATGGCAAAAACTAACACCTTAAACCAAGTAGGATCATAACCGGAAAAACGGACACGCACTTCGTCATCGCGAATGGCGACTAACAAGCGCCCAAATCTGCCGGTAGTTAACCAACGACAGAGCAGATAAATAGCCAGTAAACAGACAATTGTGAGTAAATAAAAGGCCACTTGAACGGCATCGGAGCCTACCAGCAACCCGAAAATTGTTTGGGTATCGGTTTTTAAGCCATTAGTGCCGTTAATTAACTTTTGTTGGCCGTTAAAAAAGTTAAAAAATACCAGTAAAGCCGCTTGGGTCAAAATCGAGAAATAAACCCCTTTAATGCGGTTGCGGAAGATTAAATAACCTAATAATCCCGCCACGATCGCTGGTACGATAATTAGGGCTAGAATTGTCAAAGGTAGGGAATAAAAAGGTTGCCAAATAAAAGGTAATTCTGTCACCCCGTAGAGAGTAAAAAATTCGGGCATTTGTCCGGGGGGTAACTGAAGATTTAGGTACATGGCCAAAGCGTAACCACCGAGGGCAAAAAAGATGCCATGACCAAGACTTAATAAACCAGTATAACCCCAGATTAAATCTATCCCCAAAGCGACAATAGCCAGGGAAAGAAATCGCCCCAATAAACGCAAACGGAAAGCCGACAAAGCTAAGGGCAGTAACACCGCAAAGATGACCACTAAACCAACAATAACAGCGATTTCCGTGATTAACTTTTTCTTTTCCCGTTGTCGGGATTCGTTTCTAGTGATGGTTTCGGTAATCATAATCTATAACTCGGCAGTACGTCCTTTAGGAGGAAAAATTCCCGCAGGTTTGAATTGCAAGAAAGCAATAATTAAAGCAAAAATCATCACTTTTGCCATGCTAGTGGTGGAGAAAAAGGTGAAGAAATCCGTTAGGGGTTTTAGTGCTTCTACGGAACCAAAAATCAGGGCAAAAGTTCCCGAACCAATTAAATAATTAGCCACACCGATGGCCATAGCTGCGATAATAGTTCCTAGGAGATTACCCACTCCCCCCACCACCACTACCATGAAGGTATCAACGATATAATTTTGTCCCACATTTGGACCGACGGAACCCAAAAAACTAATCGCACAACCAGCAACTCCAGCTAATCCCGAACCGAGGGCAAAAGTCAAAGCATCCACTTGATTTGTCGGAATGCCTAAACAGGCACTCATCTGGCGATTTTGGGTGACGGCACGAATGCGTAAACCCCAAGAAGATTTATTTAAAAACCAATAGGTTCCTAACAAACAAAGGGCAGTTAAAATGATAATAAATAGACGGGTGTAGGGCATTTGAAAACCGGGTAAAGGTAAACCTCCCCGTAACCAAGCAGGAGCCGTGACATCGACGTTTCTGGCACTAAACCAGGGTCGAGCGAGAACCGGATTAAAAGATAAAAGATAGCCTAATAATCCAGCGATAGCTAGGGATAAAGGCAGGGTGACACCGATAGCTAAATTGCGAATTCTCTCCCAATCTAGGCGACGACTTAACACCGTCATCGCCCCAAAAAATAACAGACAGAAAACTATTAAACTAATTACTAATAACCCGTTGACACTTCTGACAAATTGCTGCAGAATTAAGCTAACTCCCCAAGTGGCCAGCAGCGTTTCTAGGGGTCTGCCATAGAGGAACCTAATCACCCCCCTTTCTAATAATAATCCCGCCAATCCCGACACTAAAAAAGCGATCGGTAGGGCGAATAAAACATAAGTATCAAAGAGGGGAGAACCGAAACCTTTAAAGATATTCTGCACCACAAAAGTACTGTAGGCCCCTAACATCATTAACTCACCGTGAGCGAGATTAATTACCCCCATCAGTCCAAAGACAATCGCTAGTCCTAAAGCGGCCAGCAATAGCACAGAACCGATGCTAATACCATTAAACAATCCTTCCAATAATGCTGACACTTTTCGTTATTCCTGTGCATTTTTAAGCTTTAAAAAGTGGGGTGAACAGTAATGCCCACCTCACTCTCGTTACTGTCTGGAAAAATTCCTAAAACTAGGATTTTTCCATTTTGAATTTACCGCCCTTGGCCGGATCCGTCCAGTCACAGGCAAAGCCCTTAGTTTCGGGGACAAATTGGTTCCAAGGTTGCGGATCCACTACCCCCGGAGTTGACCAAACAATGTCAAATAGACCATCATCTCTCACCTGACCAATGCGGACGGTTTTGGAGATATGATGATTGGGGAACATTTCCACCGGTCCTTCGGGAGCATCGAATTTTTGTCCCACGGCCGCGGCGCGAACTTTGTCGAGATCATCGGCGGTTGCCGCTTGTTCCACCGCTTGCTTCCAGAGATAGACCATGATGTAGGCCGCCTCCATCGGGTCGTTAGTGACGCGCTCCTGACCGAATTTAGCTCGAAAAGCCTCAACAAATTTTTTGTTAGCGGGGGTATCTACGGTTTGGAAATAGTTCCAACAAGCGTATTGACCGAGGAGATATTCCTTACCAATCTGTTTAACTTCTTCCTCGGCAACACTCACCGACATGACCGGATATTTATCGGGAGTTAAACCGGCCGCTTGCAGTTGTTTAAAGAAAGCCACGTTACTGTCACCGTTGAGGGTGTTGAAAATAACGCCACCATCGGGTAAAGCTTGCTTAATTTTGGTGATAATCGGGGTAACTTCCGTGTTACCTAGGGGTAGATAGTCTTCGCCCACGGTTTCGCCGCCTTTCGCCTTTAACTGCTCTTTAATAATCGTGTTGGCGGTGCGGGGAAAAACGTAGTCGGAACCGACGAGGAAGAATTTTTTCCCTTTATTTTCCAGCAACCAAGTCACTGCCGGCTCGATCTGCTGGTTAGGTGCAGCACCAGTGTAGAAGATATTTCTAGAACACTCTTGACCCTCGTACTGGACAGGATACCAGAGCATATGGTTTTTGGCTTCAAACACGGGTAAAACCGCCTTACGACTGGCGGAAGTCCAACAACCGAAGACAGTCACAACTTTGTCCTGATCGATCAGTTTGGTGGCTTTTTCGGCAAAAGTTGGCCAATCGGAAGCGCCATCTTCCACCACTGCCTCAATCTGTTTACCAAGAACACCACCGGCGGCATTGATTTCCTCGATCGCCAGTTTTTCCGCATCAACTACGCTGGTTTCACTGATGGCCATGGTGCCACTGAGGGAGTGCAGAATACCCACCTTAATTGTCTCTCCAGAAGCCGGGGCGGGACTAGCAGCTGGGCTAGGACTAGCCGTGGGGGTTTGGCTTTGATTGCCACCACAAGCTTTTAACAGAATACTGGTTCCCAAAGTGGCAGAACCGTACAGGAGAAATTTACGTCGTCCTAAATTTGACATGATGATCTTGAACTAACCTCGCTGACAATATTAGCTACTTCACACGGATGTTTTTGCTGAGGAGATTTTCGGGAATCTTTCTACAAATATCTGTGTGATATTACGGCTAGGTTAGCAGATTTTTTGTGATTTTCGCTACTTTTTGGATATTTTTTGTAATTTTCGCTACTTTTTTCCAAAAAATTAATTATTTTTCTGGAATTTGCCTCAGTTTTTTAGCTATCAGGAGTCGGGAGACAGGAGGCAGGAGATAGGAGACAGGAGACAGGAGATTATTTCTATTTATTCTTCCGACACCCCACACCCCACACCCTACACCCCACACCCTACACCCCACACCCTACACCCCACACCCTACACCCCACACCCCACACCCCACACCCTGCCCCCACCGAAAAGCTTTTTGCCGCAAACCCAATTATCAATCTGAATCTGGCCAAAGCAGCCGGACAGCAAGCAGCGCAAAACCAATGGCCGCTATCGCTTTTAATATCTTAGCGGGGAATAACTGCGCCATACTGCCGCCCGCAAGGACTCCTAAGAAACTGGTGCAGATTAAGGCGGTAATTGAGCCAAAAAAGACAGCTTTAGGTGATTTGGAACTGCCACCGAGAGCGATCGCTACTAATTGACTTTTATCGCCTATTTCTGCCAAAAAAACCGTGATAAATGTCAGTCCGAATAATTGCCAATTCATAAATTCTAGGGAGATGGGAAGCTTTTTTCAGTGAACAGTGAACAGTAAACAGTAAACAGTAAACAGTCACACTGATCACTGATTGCTTAGAGAATATCGCCGACCAGTAAACCAGTGATCAAAAGGAGAAGGATAGCGACACCGATATCTAAGGTTTTGGGGGAAAGACGACGCGCAATCCAATAACCAATCAGGACACCGAGGAGACTGGTAGCGATTAAAGCGCTGGCTGCCCCGGCAAAAACCACCCAGGGGGATTGAGATTCGGCGCTGATGAGAAGGGTGGCTAATTGGGTTTTATCGCCGATTTCAGCAAAAAATATGGTTAGGAAGGTGGAACTAAACACCGTCCAAAAACTCCAAGAAGGTGGATGATCTGGCTTTTTCTCGGTTGAGGCGATCGATTTGCTATCACTCATCGGCTAATTTAACAGTATCAGGTTAAGAAATAATTTTCATACTTTTTTCATTTTAGCCCGACCGGTTTTCTGGCGATAGTTTCTGCTGTTGATTACGCTGTCTCCTTCCCCCAATAGTTAAAAAACCCTAGTCGATCGAGGTAGAGTTTCCATCCTAGAGTTTAATAATTATTAGACTAGGACGAGCGCAAATTGCTTGGAGGTATAGCCCCTATGGTAGAAAACAGAGATTATACTCTGATTATTGACAAAAGTGGCAGTATGTCCACTGCTGATAAACCCAGCGAGAAAACCCGTTGGCAAATTGCCCAAGAATCCACCCTCGCCTTGGCTAGAAAGTGCGAGGAATTCGATCCCGACGGCATCACTATCTATCTTTTTTCCGGACGTTTCCGACGCTATGATAATGTTACTTCCGATAAGGTGACACAAATTTATCAAGAAAATGAACCCATGGGGAGGACAGACCTAGCCGCTGTTCTCCAAGATGCCCTCAATAATTATTTTCAGCGCAAAACTGCTGGCAAAACTAAACCCAACGGAGAAACTATTCTGGTGATTACCGACGGAGAACCAGATGATCGCAAAGCGGTGATGCGTCAAATTATCGAAGCTTCTCGAAAACTCGATCGGGATGAAGAATTAGCCATTTCTCTGATTCAAGTAGGCCATGATCGACAAGCGACAGAATTTCTCAAAGCTTTAGACGATCAACTAGAATCGGCGGGGGCCAAATTCGATATTGTTGACACAATTACTATCGATGATATGGAAGATATGACCCTAGCGGAAGTTCTTCTCAACGCCGTTACCGATTAATTTCTAGCCAGTAGGGGTGATATATCTTCACCCCTACTTAATCAGGATTTAACTGCTAGTCAGGGCGACAAATTTATCTTTTTCCTCATCGGATAATTGATCGGATTGTCCGGTGATTTGTTTGTAGATTTTGAGATATTCCAAAGCGGATTTATACCAACTAAAATCTTGAGTCATTGCCCGTTGCTGTAGTTTTTGCCAATCCTGTTTATAACGGAAACTTTCCCAAGTCCGGATCATACAGGTAAACAGGTCTAAAGGTTCATAGCGATCAAAACTAAATCCTGTTCCTCTTTCCTGAATCGGGTCGTGGAAAGATACCGTATCGACTAAACCACCGGTGCGGCGTACCATGGGAATACAACCGTAACGCATGGCCATTAATTGGGAAATGCCACAGGGTTCAAAACGGGAAGGCATTAACAAAGCATCGGCCCCCCCATAGATGCGACGGGAAAGGGCATCACTATAGAGAAGATGCAGGGACATTCGCCCCCGGAAACGGGAAGTCATCTCCCATAGTTGGGTTTCATAATAGCGATCGCCTGTACCTAAAATAATCAATTGTGCATCAGTATAGGTGAGAAAGCGATCTAAAATTTGCATCACTAGATCAATACCTTTTTGTTCTACCAAACGCGTCACCATCCCCATGACAAAGGCATTTCTGCTGACCTGTAGCCCCACTTCTTCTTGCAGGGCAATTTTATTAGCCAGACGTTTTTCGATGGTTTCTGGGGTAAAATTCTGCTTAAGATAAACATCTTTAGCTGGGTTATACACCTCCGTATCGATGCCGTTGACAATCCCCACCAGATTGCCAGAAATATAGGACAATAATCCCTCTAAATTTTCGCCATAAATGGGGGTCTGTATTTGACGGGCATATGTGGGAGAGACAGTCGTGACGCGATTGGCAAATTGAACCGCCGCAGCCATAGTATTATCGCCCTGCATATACCAAGGACACCAAGTCATTTTTTCTAACGCCTCCCGCCAAGGACCCTGGTAGGCGAGATTATGGATCGTAAAAACGGTGCTAATATCGGGGTCTTGGTGCATCCAGACGGGAATCATGCCCGTATGCCAATCATGACAGTGAATAACTTGCGGTTTCCAGTAATTCCAGGCGAATTCCGCCGCACCATTGGCAAATAGGGTAAATCGCCAGGCCTCATCTTCGCCTCCGTAGATACTGCGTCCAGAGAAAGCTAGATGACCAAAGAGGTAGAGAGGAATATCTGTATCGGGTAAAACCGTTTCATAGACTGAAAAATCCTGAAACATGGCGAATCCTGACCAAATGGGTTCGGAAGGGATGTCCATTTTTTCCTGGAGAAAACCGTAGTAGGGCAGAAAAATCCGCACATCATGACCTAGCTGACGCAAGACTTTCGGTAATGCCCCAATTACGTCTCCCATTCCCCCAACTTTGGCAATTGGGGCGGCCTCGGCACCCACAAATAGAATTCGCATATTCTTCCCGCTTCACTTCACGACGACAAGAAATTTTAACAGATAAAACCCCCCTAGCAGGATTTGCCAGCAGGTATTATCGGATTAGCTTAGATTTTTCTTTAACGAACCAGAGAGCCAACGAGGGGCATAATTAGCTTTTTTAAGTTTTTTAGCCTTTTTTTACCGTCTTTTTAGCAATTTTTAGCTGATCAGCACTGGTTCTGTCTCTGTCAAAGTTAAATCCACTCTTCTTCATCCGCTTTGTTTACTTCGTTTTGATCCTCGGCGGGGGGCGTAATAATCCGATAATTGACATCGTACACTTGATCGGCTTTTTCCCCGCGAGTCTGTTTGGCTGTGCGGTAACTATAGGAATAAACCGAGCCGGTTTGAGAACTGTCACTTGGTGGCTTGACAAAATTTGCTTTCTCCTCATCTGCAAGCCTAGGCGAGAATTCTTCCCGCTCCTGAATGATCGTCGGTTTTTCGGCTTGCCCTGAGCTACGTCGAAGGGGGGGTGTATCAAAATTCCAATCATCACCGCTATCTCTTTCCCAATCGTTACTCGGTGGAGACGGAGCAGAATCTTGAATATAGGTAGGTCGGGGAGATGGCGGTGGGACTGTAGGATTATTTCCTATACGAGGGGAGGCTTTTGGGGCAGCTAAAGGACGACCAAAACTATAGAGAAATTGCAGGGTTAAACCACTGATAATTCCCGCTAGGGTGAAAAGTAACACCCAGACCGCTAGGGGCAGTTTTACCGTCATAATACCGCCAAAAAAGACCAAAGTGATCACTCCCAGATTCTGCCAGATCAGTAATCCGCCTACAGCGATCGCAAATAAGACCATAATCCAGCCCATTTTTACCTCCCTTGACTCAGTGATCAGTAAACAGTGATCAGTAAACAGTGATCAGTAAACAGTGATCAGTAAACAGTGATCAGTAAACAGTAAACAGGTATAAAGATAAAGATAACTAACTAACTAATTAACTTAAAACTTACATCTGATAACTGATAACTGATAACTGATAACTGTTAATGTCCTTGCCAGCGATTAATTGTCACACAATCGATATCTAACTGATCGAGAGTACGAGCGATGACAAAATCGACTAAATCCTCGATCGATTGGGGATGGTGATACCATGCCGGTATTGCTGGCACAATTCTAACGCCCGCCTCGGCTAAAGTGGTTAAATTACGCAGATGAATTAAACTAAAAGGGGTTTCTCGCGGCACTAAAACCAATTTTCTGCCCTCCTTAATCTGCACATCCGCCGCTCTTTCTAGCAAATCGGAACTTAACCCCCCCGCTAATTTAGCCACTGTACTCATGCTACAGGGAATAATTACCATACCAAGGGTGCGATAGGAACCACTGGCGATCGTTGCCCCCACATCCCCCCAACGATGACAGCGTAATTTTCCCCCTTCCATCACCCCGCATTGACTGCGCCAAAATTGTTCTTGCAGCTCCGGTTCTGGCGGCATCCGAATATTATCTTCTGCTTGCCAGACAGTGTAAGCTGATTTGGAAGCCACTAGATCGATCGTGTAGTCGGCTAAAAGTAGATATTTGAGAGTACGGACGGCATAAATCAGCCCTGATGCCCCCGTAACGCCCAAAATTAGCGGTTTAGATAATTCCTTCAAGCTCTAATTCCTCGATCAATTGTAATCCTCTCGGATCGCCCACTTTTAATAAAGCACCTCTCGCATCTTCCTTGACACCTAAATCCTCATCTTCCACCAAGGCTTCGATCAAAGCATCGATCGCCGTGGCATAAATCACATTTAAGGGCAATTCTCGGCATAATTGACCGATCGACCAAGCGCAATTACTCCGCACCGCCGCGATTAAATCTCGGCGCAATCCTTCAATTAAAGGCGGCAAGACGGTGATGATATCTTCATAATTGACCTTGGCAATCTGGGCCAAACTACTGGCTGCCCATAATCGCACGGCCGAAATATCAGTTTTGAGAGCATGAACCAAAGGTTCGATCGCTCTGCGATCACCACAGTTACCCAGGGCCCAAACCACCCCTTTTCTGACGTAACCATTCCAATCTCTGGCCAGTAAATCGATTAAGGGCTCCACGGCACTAAGACTGGGATTTCTGCCCAAAGCGTAGGCGACACTGACACGCACTAGGGGACAGACATCGCTTAACATCTTCAGTAAAGGAGCGATCGCTCTTTCGTCACGCAATTCACAAAAGGCGCGGGCCGCGATCATTCTCTCGCTCAGATGATCAGAAGTAAGCAATGAGAGCATTTCCTCTGGATCGGGGGGGATTTCCGCTGCTAGGTCCGGATCGCTCCCATCGAGAGGATTATTTAAGGAGTTGTTAGAGTCTAGGATTTCATTATCGTACATACTTGTTAGATTATCTTAATCCGTGACCGCTTACGTCAAGCCAAAAATCAAAAAGTGGTTGCCGGTTGGGGAGACTTTTCCGTGATCAGTAATCAGTGAACTGAAGACTCAAATCTGATCGAATATCGGCGGCCCGTATCATCACTTATAAGCTAAGACGCATTTTAACCGCCCATCCCTGCATTTACAAAACCTAGCAGACTAGAAAGTAAATACAGGGCAAATTTTAGTGTTTTTTCGATGCCAAGACGCGGATTTGAACCGCGGACACGAGGATTTTCAGTCCTCTGCTCTACCAACTGAGCTATCTCGGCGTTTTTCAGTCCTTTATCAACATAGCACGCCCTCGAAATAATTGCAAGGTTTTTTTCTAAAAAGTTTTCTGCTCGACTAGATTGGCAAGGTGAGGGTAAAAGTGGTGACAGCATTGGCACTGGTGACATCGATGGTGGCATTCAGGGGTTTAATCAGTTTGCAGACCAAAGCTAAACCTAAACCAGTACCACTGTAGCGCCAGGGATCGTGGTTAGGAATGCGATAAAAAGGGGCGAATATTTTTGATAATTCCTCTGGAGCGATTTCTACACCTGAATTGCTCACACTAATTAATATTTGCTCGTCCGCACGCCAGACATTTACCCTAATTATTCCTCGTTCTGGGGTATATTTAGAAGCATTAGTCAGTAATTCCGCTATGATGCGCTCGATATGACACAGACTGGTGTTAATTTCCGGTATATCCCCATCTATATCTAAAATTAACTGCTGTTGTCGCTCGCGGGTGAGAGTGCGAAAAGGTTCCACTAATAAGGGTAGCCAAGAAAGTAAGTCGATCGCTTCGATCGCCGGGGGTTCGGTTTCCGCATCCAGATAGGTTAAAGTCAACAGATCATTAACTAACTTACTCTGACGCTGAGATTCAATGTTAAGAATTTGCAACAGTTGACCGATCGAATCCTCTGGATCGATCTCGATTCCTTGATCTTCTAGGAGACTTTCTAGGGTTTCCACCGCTAGACGAATGCTGGTAATCGGGGTTCGCAGTTCATGGGAAAGGGTTTTCAGGAATTCGCTTTTTAATCTTTCCAGTTTTTCTAATTCCCTCACTTGTGCTTGGGAAGATTCGTAAAGTCGCGCCTGGCGAATAGCGATCGCACATTCGGCGGCAATATGTTGAATCAAATTAGTTTCTAAGGAGTTAAAAATCTGATTAGACGGTCGAATTAGCCAAAGATTGCCCAAAAAACCCTGATCGTCAAAGATAGGACAAGCACAACGGTTAACACGACCAATTTGCGGATTGCCAAGGGGAAGACGATCGACAAATTGTAAAATTTGTTTGTGCAGCAGCGGTTGATAGATTTCGGGAAAATCGCTAATTTGACGGGTAATTCCCTGACAGATAAGCTTTTGAGTGGTATATTCGTGGACAATAGTGGCTTTGCTGCGACTGGGATCGTAAAGCTCAATTTGGGCGCGTTCTACGGGTAAAACCTGCACTAATTCCCTAGTGGTAGTTTGCAGAATATGATTTTCATCGAGACTATCGCGAATTTTTTCGGTAATCCGTCCGATTAATGCTTCATACTTCAAAGTCATCTGCAATTCGGCGGTTCTTTGCTGAACCTCCGATTCTAAGGCAGTATTCAAGCATTTTACCCGTTGGTGCAGTTCCGCTTGTTGAATGGCAATTCCCACTTGAATGGCTAATTGTTTGAGCAGATCGATTTCTTGGGATTGCCAAGAGCGAGTTTTTTGGCAATTTTGGGCAATTAGTAACCCCCAGAGTTGGTTATCGCAGATAATTGGCACCACCAAGTTAGCCTGTACTTGCAAAGAGGTTAGCAGGCTGCGATAACAGGGATCAAGTCCCGAATTATGGACATTTTCAATAACTTGAATTCTCCCGCGACGATAATTTTCCAGACGTTCTGGGGATAAATTAAAACAGGGATCCTGGATGCTGTTTCCTAAGACAGAATTAATCCTCGCAGTATGGGATTCCACCACAATCATGCCACTATGATCGGGGAATAAACGATAAATTAATACTCGATCGCAGTTGAGGAATTGTCGCACCTCTTTAACGGTTCTTTGCAAAATGCGATCAAGATCCAATGATTGCCGGATTCTTTCCTGCATTACCCCCAGTAGTTGTTCCCGTTCTGCTTGTAATCTTAAAGCTTCTTCGGCCTGTTTGCGTTCGGTGATATTGGTACTGGTTCCCACTAAACGATAGATACGCGCATTGTTATCCCGTAGGGGTGTTAAAGTTGTTAGCCACCAGTAGGGTATATTTTGAAAAGGTAAATACTGTTCGTAGGAAATAGTCGTTCCGTAACGTACACAATCACTATAGTGTTGCCGCACACTACGCGCATCATCGGGGGGAAGGATTTGTTCGGGAGTTTTGCCTTTAATATCCGATGAGCGCAGTCCTGTCCAGCGTTCATGAACGGGGTTTGCTCCCACATAGCGAAAATCTCTATTTTCCAGCACGTCCACTACAAAAATCGACGCTTGCACGGAATTAAATATACTACGCAGAAACTGCTCGGAATCCTCCTCTTGTAGCTGTCCATCTAACTCGGTATCGATTGCTGATGGCTGCTTTTCCATAAGAGCCTCCCTTTGTGCTAATTGGTGGATTTGGATCGATAATCACAAAATCGTTGGCTACTACTAGGGCGATTTAATTATTTTTTAAGATTCTCGCACGAATTTTCCTATCCGCTGCCGATTTCGATATATTTCTTTGCAAAAACGAGAAAGCAACCCCAATATACTGAGATCGCTTATCAGTTATCAGTGATCAGGTTTAAGTTTTAAGTTAAGTAGCTAGACACAATTAATCACACATATTGCATGAGTGCCTATCCTCACCAAGAATTTAATTTTGTCCTATTACTTATCAGAGTTCAATTACAGCGTTTCTCATCAAGATGAAGCATAACCTAATTTGGTATGGACGACCGGCTCTCCAAAAGGAGAACTTCCTACCTCACCATTTAAGATAACTGCTGTAATTAGTTAACTATATATGTTATTTTCAGTAATCAGTGATTACTGATTACTGATCACTGATCACTGAATTTAGGCTTCTTGGTTGACAAAAGGTAATAAAGCCATTAAACGGGCCCGTTTTACCGCTTCCGTTAAATCTCGCTGTTGTTTAGAAGTCAAACCGGTGATGCGTCTAGGCAGAATTTTGCCGCGTTCGGTGATGAATTTGCGGAGTAGTTCGGTGTCTTTGTAGTCAATCGGTTGACTGGGGGAGATGGGAGAGAGACGTTTACGATAGTAGCTCATAGATTTGTAAAGATTGCTTGACTTTTTAACTAAAGTGTGCTTACTTAATTTCCTTGTGGACGGTGTGCTTATTGCAGTGGGGACAGTATTTCTTGATTTCCAGTCTGCCGGTGGTATTGCGACGGTTTTTGCTGGTGGTGTAGCGAGAAACGCCGGGGGTACGCTTATCGGGATTACTGCGGCATTCCGTGCATTCTACAGTGATGATCAGGCGAACGCCTTTTTTACTAGCCATAACAACAGGGGATCGGGTAAATTTACACGCAATCGATCATTATGACATATCTGGGGCTTTTTAGGCAAGAGAGGCCGGGGCGAACCCAGGGAATTGTCGGCTAAAAAGTTGAGTTTGGGATGAAATCCAGCACAAAAAAGCTAGAATAATCACAGCAGTTGGCGAGGATGAGGAAAATGACGGTAAGATTGGGTAAACCGATTTTAGTGATGGGGATAGGCATTACCATCGCTTTCACCCTAGGGGAAACTCTCAATAGTACACTGAGCGAAATCGGTTCCTGGGGTATTTTAGGTGCGTTTGCTCTTGGTGCTGGTATCTGGTTTTGGCAAAAACCCCACTCGAAAATCGATTTTTCCTCCCCCACTCCCTTGAGTCTAGAAAAGGTTAAACAAGCGATTAGCAAGGCCGAGAAGATAATTAATTATCTGGCCAAAGAAGACCCAAATCAAGACTTAACCCCACTGAAAACCACTTTAACCCAATTAAACCAAGAATTTAGTCGCCAAGACCTGAAAATTGCCATTACCGGTGCGAGAAAAACTGGTAAAACTGCCTTAAAAAAACTACTAGAAAGCGGCAACTTTGGGGAATCTATCGCTTTTCTGGAAACGGAACCGCTTCTAACTTTCGATTCCACCGCTAACCAGAAAAAGTCCCTAGCAGCCGACTTAGTTTTCTATCTTATCAATGGGGATTTAACCGATTCCGAATGGCAAATCCTCCAGCAATTCGATCGAATGCACCAGCGTGTTATCCTGTTACTGAATAAACAGGATCGTTTACCCGCCGAAACCAGAGAAGAAATACTCCTTTCACTGAAACAAAGACTAAAAGAAACTATTCCCGCTCATCATATTTTAGCCATAGCTGCTGCCCCTGAACCCCTAAAAGTTCGTCAACATCAAAGCAATGGAGAAATCAAGGAATGGACGGAACCTCAAACCGTGGTTATCGCTCCTTTAGATAATCATCTCCGACAAATTATCGAACAAGAAAAGTCCGAATTAGTTCTTGGAACTATCTGGAGACAAGCGCTAGAATTAGCCAAGGAAACCAAACAATTACTTAATCAATCCCGACGCAAAAAGGCTTTACCTGTTATCGAACAATACCAATGGATAGCCGCTACTGCCACTTTTGCTAATCCCCTAGCGGCCCTAGATTTAGTTTTAGCAGCAGCTACTAACGCTCAAATGCTAGTGGATTTAGGGGGAATTTATCAACAAAAAATGTCCCTTGAACAAGCAAAAACAGCCATGGCCACCCTGGGGAAAATGATGGTACAATTGGGCATGGTAGAAGTGACAACCCAGGCATTAGGAACGATTCTCAAGGGAAATGCGATTACTTATATCGCCGGTGGTACAGTGCAGGGAATTGGGGCAGCCTATCTAACTCGTTTAGCTGGTTTAAGTTTAATTGAATATTTTCAAGAACAGGAAATTAACGAGCAGCTGAATAATGATTGGAATTGGACGAGTTTGCAGGATAAAGTTAAACAGGTCTGGGAACAAAATCAGCGCCTAGCATTTTTACAGGATTTTATCAAGCAAACGAGCACTCGTTGGTCGGCATTTTCTGGTTAAAAAATCTAGTTAAGAACTGGGAAAAGGTAAATGCTGACGCAGCACATCCCAGCGCGAACAATCCCAATAATCAATATGAGAAATAATCAGATTATTGTCATCGAGAGTTAATTGGCTGCGTCCAGAAATAGCGATGCGAGGCCGCCAAGGTAAAGGAGTTGTCCAGTGCAATGTCCAACGGGTATTAATAATATTTCCCTGCTGTTCAATTGCGTGGACATCCATCTTGATAGCTTGGAACCATTGACTCATAAAACCAATCATTTCCCGATAGCGTTTAATCCCCCGAAATTGATTGAGAGGGTCTTGAAAATAAACGTTATCAGCATAAATATCATAGGTTTGATCGAGGGGAAATCTTTGATAATCTTGCTGCAAAATAGCGATAATATCCATAAAATACCCAATTATTCCCGATAGCTATTGCCTTTTTTCACTGCTGAGAGGTAACTGTTAACTATTAAGTAACTAAGCAAAATTAGTTATACATATTTAACTACCTATTGCCTATTGCCTATTGCCTCTCCTAAACAAGAAATTAATTTTGCACCACTACTTAAAAGATCACTCCCGTCAAACTAAAGGGACGGACTTCGGTAATTTTAACCTTAACAAATTTGCCGCGCAATTCCTCAATATTTCCGGTAAAGAAAGTTAAGCGATTGCCTCTAGTTCTTCCCATAACTTGACTAGCATCTTTAGGGTTAACGTCTTCCACTAAAATTTCCTCAATTCTGCCTAAATATCTTTGGGAACGTTCGGCGGCTTTTGTTGCCACTAAATGATTTAATCTTTGTAGGCGATCGCTTTTTACCTGCTCACTTAATTGATCATCCCAAATAGCGGCCGGAGTCCCGGGACGGGGAGAATAGGCCGCCGTATTTAATTGATCAAAACCAATCTCATCGACTAATTTTAAAGTATTCTCGAACTGTGCCTCTGTTTCTCCGGGGAATCCGACAATCGCATCGGCACTAATGGCAGCATCTGGCATTAAATCGCGAATATTAGCAATAATTTGTCGGTATTTTTCCTGAGTATAGCCCCGTTTCATCGCCTTGAGAACATCATTATCCCCCGATTGAAAAGGGATATGAAAATGTTCACAAACTTTAGGTAATTCCTGACAAGCTTTAATCAAACGTTCGGTAAAATAGCGGGGGTGACTGGTGGCAAAACGGAGACGTTCAATGCCGGCCACATCGTGAATGTAGTAGAGTAAATCGGTGAAATTGTGCAGATGTCGGCCGCTTGCCGTCACTCCGGGTAAATCCCGTCCGTAGGCATCGATATTTTGACCTAAAAGGGTGATTTCTTTATACCCCTGTTGTCCTAATTGTGCCATTTCTGCTCGAATTGCCGCAGGAGTGCGAGATTGTTCCACCCCGCGCACCCCCGGAACCACACAATAGGTACAGCGTTCATTGCAACCATAGATGACGTTCACCCAAGCGGTAATATTACTATCCCGGCGCGGTTTGGTGATATCTTCCATGATGTGGATGGGTTCGGTGGCCACCACCTGGGAACCGTCAAAAACTTGTTGTAATAAGTCTCCCAAGCGGTTTGCGTGTTGGGGACCGATAATTAAATCCACCTCGGGAACCCGTCTTAACAATTGTTCCCCTTCCTGTTGGGCCACGCAGCCAGCGACCACTAGAGTAAGATCGGGTTGAGTTTGTTTGCGTTTAGCCTGTCTACCGAGATAGGAATACACCTTCTGTTCGGCATTATCGCGAATTGTACAGGTATTGTAGAGGATTAAATCGGCTTCGTTGGCATCCTCAGACCATTGAAACCCCAAATCTTCTAAAATACCCGCCATGCGTTCGGAGTCAGCTTTATTCATCTGACAACCAAAGGTGGTGATATGGTAACGACGTGGGGACTTATTCATGATGCTGGCTACAGAAACAAGAGTGCAGGTTTCTATTTTAGGCTATTTATCCTCTGACTTGAAAGAAGCGGTCGGCGGTCGGCGGTCGGCGGTCGGCGGTCGGCAGGAGTCAGGAGTCAGGAGATTATTTTTATTTATTGTCCCCACACCCCACACCCCACACCCCACACCCCACACCCCACACCCCACACCCCACTTCCCAGAAAAAGCATACTCAGCCATACAAGCAAATAAAAACGAAACTTTTGCTTTGAGGATATCTCCTGACTGGTAGGATAAAAATAAACCATAACTAGGCAGTTTAACCTCCACGCCGCCGAGGCCACACCTTTAATCATCAAAGGAAAAGTATTTATATGTCTAAAAATCAAGTGTTCGATTTCTTCGCCTTAGCCGCTAAAAACGAAGAATTGGGTCAAAAAATGCGCTCAACCCAAGATCCTCAGCAATTACTAGAGATAGCTCGCTCCCAAGGCTTCGATTTCTCCCGTCCTGAATTAGAAGCGGCACTCAAATCCTTGCACGAGAGTCCCGACTTTTTCCAAAAGTTAGCTCATGCAGTGTTAGAAGTTTTCAGTCCTAACCACGATAATTATCCCTCGATCGGTGTCCAACCCTACGAAGGTGAGATCGATCGCTAGAATCAGTGATCAGTTTTTTAGCCGTCAGGAGTCAGGAGTCAGGAGATTATTTTTATTTATTCTCCCCACTCCTCTCTCCCCAACCCCAGCCGTATATAGTATAAAAAAATTATAAAAAAGCCGAAATTAGGGAAAAATAGGCTTTTATCTGCCAGTAAATCCAGCAGAGACAATTGAGCTGCCAAGAGAGAAGTTAAAGGGCAAATGCAGTCATAGCAAAGGTTTTGACCGTAAATCTCCTCAGAATTGCTGAGGCTGATGGACGAAGGGAAGGAATGATTAACTTTCGTTAACCGGAAGATGAGAAATAATCATAATGTTTTATATTGTCAAAGGTGTCATAGTTTCCTATGCTTTTTTTAGGTTGATAATTTTGCCTGACTCGTCAAATTTTTACCAACCAGCCCTAGAAAATAAAATTAGTGGATGAAAACGGTCACGATCGAGATAAAATCTAGGATGGTCTTACCCCCACCTTGCCACGATCCCGACTGCCACCAAAGCTAGAGCAGGAAAAGTAACAAGGAAAGAATTTGACTGAAACAAAGTTGATAACGCTAACGAAATTAATAGTTTAGTTTGGCTTGACAAGCGAGGAACAAAAAAATGCCAATTGCAGTAGGAATGATTGAAACCCTAGGATTTCCCGCCGTTGTGGAAGCGGCCGATGCCATGGTCAAGGCCGCCAGGGTGACTCTAGTGGGTTACGAAAAGATCGGTAGTGGTCGCGTCACTGTCATTGTCCGGGGAGACGTTTCAGAAGTGCAAGCTTCTGTGGCTGCCGGAGTGGAAAACGCCAACCGGGTTAACGGAGGACAAGTGCTATCTACCCATATCATCGCTCGTCCCCACGAAAACCTCGAATACGTGCTGCCCATTCGCTACACCGAAGAAGTAGAGCAATTCCGCAGCTATTAAACACCGTTAATCGGGGTCAGCATCTATAGAGTCGAAGAAAGCCAACCATTAGGAGACAAAAATATTATGTCAATTGCAGTGGGCATGGTGGAAACCTTGGGTTTCCCAGCCGTCGTCGAGGCGGCTGATGCCATGGTGAAAGCCGCCCGCGTAACCCTAGTAGGTTACGAAAAAATTGGTAGTGGTCGCGTCACCGTCATCGTCCGGGGGGACGTTTCGGAGGTACAGGCCTCCGTATCGGCGGGGACAGAAGCGGCATCTAATCGTGTTAAGGGTGGTCAAGTCCTCTCGACCCACATCATCGCCCGTCCCCACGAAAACCTCGAATACGTTCTTCCCATCCGTTATACAGAAGCCGTGGAACAGTTTCGTGAAAGTGTTAACCCACAACCTTTAAGACGAATCTAGAGCGCAACTAACTTTTAGTGTAAACAAATTCCATGCAAATTGCCAAAGTTTGCGGAACCGTCGTTAGCACCCTGAAACCGCGCAGTATGACGGGAGTGAAACTTCTGCTTTTGCAATTCATCGACGCACAGGGGCAACTTTTGCCTAAATACGAAGTAGCGGGTGATATTGTCGGAGCGGGGCTTAATGAATGGGTGCTAGTGTCCCGGGGAGGAGCGGCTCGGATCGAAGACGGGCAGAACAATCGCCCCCTTGACGCGATGGTGGTGGGGATTATTGACACTATAACCGTAGAAAATCGCACCCTCTACAGCAAGAGAGACGAATTTCGTCAATCCGGTTAGAAATCGATAGGACCCAAACACAGTTAATTAACAACCAGCCAGCCAAATTCAGTATGGAGGAAGACTAACTATGGTCGTCCGCACAACGGCGGCTAGTCCGAAAAAGCGGACCAAATCCCCAGAGGAAACGCGCATAGACGAGAGTGCCAAAGTCCACACCTTCTCTAACCTCAGTGGCGCTATCGAGATCGGGGCGCGAGTGGTGATCGCTCCGGGGACTTCCATCCGCGCCGATGAAGGAACCCCCTTTCACATTGGCGACGACAGCAAAATTCAGGACGGAGCAATCATCCACGGTTTAGAAAAAAGCCGTGTGGTGGGAGATGACGGCCGAGAATATTCGGTGTGGATCGGCCGGGGCAGCTGTATCACCCACATGGCACTCATTCACGGGCCTGCCTATGTGGGCGATCGCTGTTTTATCGGTTTTCGCTCCACCGTCTTTAATGCCCGCATCGGGGCCGATTGCATCGTCATGATGCACGCCCTCGTTCAAGACGTGGAAATCCCCGCCGGTAAATTCGTGCCATCCGGTTCCGTGATCACCAGCCAACAACAGGCCGACCGCTTACCCGATGTCACAGAAATCGATCGAGCCTTCACTCGTCACATTGTCGATATCGACCTCGCCCCCAGCGTCCCGGTCAAGGCCCACAGTCCAGCGACTCCTGCACCAGCAGCCGCTATAAACATCGCTAATGAGACGCTATATAGAAATTCGGTGACACCTATGAGTTTAAATACAAACATTCGAGCGCAGGTTCGCTCCCTCCTCTCCCAAGGCTACAAGATCGGCATCGAATACGCTGACAAACGCCGCTTTAAAACCAGTTCTTGGTTAAGTGCCGGCTTTATCGACGGCGGCCGCGAAGAACAGGTATCCCAATCCCTAGAAGCCTCCCTCAGAGACCTGCAAGGCGAATACGTCCGCCTGATCGGAGTCGATCCCGCCGCTAAACGGCGCATACTGGAAATGATTATCCAACGCCCCGAAGACACACCGGGAGAACCGGCCCGCACCACCACCGCCGTCCACGGCGGTCATGGCAACGGTAACGGCCATTCGGACCTGTCCGTACAAGTGCGTTCCCTGCTGGCCCAAGGGCTGAAAATCGCCACCGAACACGCGGATAAACGCCGGTTTAAAACCAGTTCTTGGTTAACCGGACCTGCGATCGAAACCAAGAGCGAAGCGGGCATCATTCGCGATATTGAAGCGATCGTGACTGAAAATAGCGATGAGTATGTCCGCCTGATCGGGATCGACCCGCAAGCGAAAAAACGGGTCGTCGAAATGATTATTCACCGCCCCGGCAGCGCCCCCGCTAGTAACGGCAGCGGCAAAGCCAGCAGCTACAGCGCCCCCGCTAGTAACGGAGCCAGTCATAGCAGCAGTGGTAGCTTAAGTGGGGAAACGATCGCTCAAATTCGTTCCCTGCTCGCCCAAGGCTACAAAATCGGCACCGAACACGCCGATAAACGCCGGTTTAAAACCAGTTCTTGGCAGAGTTGCGCTCCGATCGAAAGCAATCGCGAATCTGATGTAATTACTGCTTTGGAAGATTGTTTACGCGAACATAGCGGCGAATACGTCCGCTTACTCGGTATCGATGCTAAAGCCAAAAAACGGGTTTTAGAAACGGTGATCCAGCGTCCCGATGGTTCGGTGGCTAGCAATGGCAACGGTAAAACCGCCACCGTTGCTGAACCGAGTTTCAAAAGCTCTGCTTCCAGTTCCTCCGGCGGCGGTACTGCCACTTTAACCAGTACCTTAACGGCGGAAACGATCACTCAAATTCGCTCTTTATTGAACCAAGGTCACAAAATCGGGGCCGAACACGCGGATAAACGTCGTTTTAAAACCAGTTCTTGGCAAAGCTGCACCCCGATCGAGAGCAGTCGCGAATCCGATGTGGTGGCCGCTTTAGAAACCTGTCTGCGCGACCATCAAGGGGAATACGTTCGTCTAATCGGGATTGACTCCCAAGCGAAACGTCGTGTTCTCGAATCGATTATTCAACGCCCTTAATTTCAGGACTCGGCGATCGGTGAAGGGAGATAGGTGTTAGGTGTTGGCGGATCGGGAAAAATACCGGAAACTCTAACCCCTACCCCCTAACCCCCGCTCACTGATCACTGATCACTGAGTAACTGTCAATTATGTCCTTACCCCCCGTTCAACCTATTAGCCGCTCGGAATTCTATGTCAATGGTGATGTAACCATTGATGAGAGTGCGATCGTGGCTCCGGGGGTGATTCTCCGAGCAGCCCCCAATAGCCAAATAATTATCGGTGCGGGTGCTTGCCTGGGTATGGGAACAATTTTAACCGCCTATCAGGGTGTGATTACTATCGGTGCAGGGGCAATTTTAGGTACAGGTGTTCTAATTGTCGGTCGGGGTGAAATCGGTGAAAATGCCTGTATCGGGTCAACCACAACGATTTTTAATGCTTCTGTGGCAGCGATGTCGCTCGTACCGTCCGGTTCCCTGATCGGAGATACTTCCCGTCAAATTACCATCGAGGTGTCAGCGACCCGATCGGAACCGGAAAGGCCCCCTTTACCGGAACCGCAACCCGTAGTCAGTCAAGTGTCCCCAGTGCCGTCAGTGGAGGAAGTGGTCTCCGAAACCGTGGCCAGTCCTTGGGATGGCGAGGAAATGGTCGCCGAGGCCAGTCCTGCGGAAACCAGAGAACAAGCATCTACTACTAACCGACCGAATCAAGCATCGGTGGTCGGAAAGGTCTATATCAATCAGTTATTGGTCACGCTATTTCCAGAACGTCATCGTTTTAATGGCAACAATAACCATAATTCTTGAAGGGGAAAATAATCGTTCACAAGCCAAAAATCTCAACAATAATTACTGAGTAATTAGACCTAATTTATCTAGAGTTCACGGCTGTCTAACTGTCCTCTAGGTACTGGGTATAATTGCTTAGAAATCCCATTAATATTTAGCGATTGCCGACAACTTTTTGAGGTTGTAATTATTGATAATCTTCCTCAATTAAGGAGTAGTTTTAATCGCTCAAAGCCTGATGAGCAGAAGTTTCTGTGTGTCAATCAGGTAAATTTTTGTTGATTTTTTTGTGTTTTTGTAGAGATTGTCAAAGTTAGATGACGACAGATTAAAGAAACTAATCCCCCCGAGAAAAAAAAACAATCAAAATTTTAGAGATAGAGAAAAAAAATGATCAGAATAGGATAAAGTTCGTGTTAAGATGATCAGTTGAAAAAAACATTAGTGAAAATTGCTCCCTAACTTCGCTCCTGGCAGCAGGGGAAAGGAGCTTAAGAAAAATCTATGTCGGTTGACGGCGAGATTTTACAGGTGCGACTAATCATGCAGTTTATGGAGGAATAATCCCAATGGTGCAAGCCAAATCCAAAGGTTTCCAGGCCGGCGTAAAAGACTACCGCCTGACTTACTACACCCCCGACTACACCCCCAAAGATACCGATCTACTAGCTTGCTTCCGGGTAACACCCCAACCAGGAGTTCCTCCTGAAGAAGCAGGTGCGGCGGTAGCGGCGGAATCTTCCACAGGTACCTGGACCACCGTTTGGACCGATAACTTAACCGACCTCGATCGCTATAAAGGCCGTTGTTATGATATCGAACCCGTACCCAACGAAGATAACCAGTTCTTCTGTTTCGTTGCCTATCCTTTAGATCTATTTGAAGAAGGTTCCGTCACCAACATCCTCACCTCGATCGTTGGTAACGTTTTCGGTTTCAAAGCTCTACGCGGTCTCCGTTTAGAAGATATCCGTTTCCCCGTCGCTTTAATCAAAACCTTCCAAGGTCCTCCCCACGGTATCACCGTTGAACGGGACAAATTAAACAAATACGGTCGCCCCTTACTCGGTTGCACCATCAAACCCAAACTCGGCCTTTCCGCTAAAAACTACGGTCGTGCCGTTTATGAATGTCTCCGCGGTGGTTTAGACTTCACCAAAGACGACGAAAATATTAACTCTCAACCCTTCATGCGTTGGCGCGATCGTTTCCTCTTTGTCCAAGAGGCGATCGTTAAATCCCAAGCAGAAACCAACGAAGTTAAAGGACATTACTTAAACGTAACTGCTCCTACCTGCGAGCAGATGATGCAACGGGCTGAATTCGCTGCCGAAATCAAAACCCCCATCATCATGCACGACTACCTCACCGGTGGTTTCACCGCTAACACCACCCTGGCGAAATTCTGCCGCGACAAAGGGTTACTGCTCCACATTCACCGGGCAATGCACGCGGTTATCGACCGTCAGAAAAATCATGGTATCCACTTCCGCGTTTTAGCTAAGTGCTTACGTCTCTCTGGTGGTGATCACCTGCACTCGGGAACCGTTGTCGGTAAACTCGAAGGTGAACGCGGCATCACGATGGGTTTTGTTGACCTGATGCGTGAAGACTATGTGGAAGAAGATCGCGCTCGTGGTATTTTCTTCACCCAAGACTACGCTTCCTTACCCGGGGTAATGCCGGTTGCTTCTGGTGGTATCCACGTTTGGCATATGCCGGCGCTGGTGGAAATCTTCGGTGACGATTCCTGCTTACAGTTCGGTGGTGGAACCCTCGGCCACCCCTGGGGTAACGCACCGGGTGCCACCGCTAACCGTGTGGCTCTGGAAGCTTGTATCCAAGCTCGTAACGAAGGACGCTCCTTGGCCCGCGAAGGTAACGACGTTATCCGGGAAGCTTGCCGTTGGAGTCCTGAACTGGCTGCCGCTTGCGAACTCTGGAAAGAAATCAAATTCGAGTTCGAGGCTATGGATACCCTCTAATACAGCCCTTCAGAAGGTTGTTAGCAGTTATCGGTGCAAAATAATGCTGGGGACTTGCCCAAAATCGGCAAGCAGTCGCTAGAATTTCAACACTGATAACTGTCTAGCCAATAACTGAAAACTGTATAAAATGTATCCGAAAAAAGTTGTTCAAGATACCGCGAAAGTCTTACAAAGTTACCTAACTTACCAAGCGGTTCGCACGATTATCGATCAATTGTCAGAAACTAATCCCACTTTGGCTATTTGGCTGAGTCACTATACTTCTAGCCATTCCATTCAGGATGGCGAGGCCTATATTGCGGGGTTAATGACTGAGAATAAAGAGTTAGTTTTGCGGATCATGACGGTAAGAGAACATTTAGCCGAACAGGTTTTAGAGTTCTTGCCAGAGATGGTAAAAACGGGAATTATTAATGACAATACCGAACATCGTCGGCAACTTTTGGAACGTCTCACCCGTACTGCTATAAGTCAACCAGAGACATCGGAATTAAATCTCGATGTTGATGATCTACCCAACCCATAAGGAATCAAGAAACCCATGAAAACTTTACCTAAAGAGAAGCGTTACGAAACTCTTTCCTACTTGCCCCCCCTCACCGATCAACAAATTGCTAAACAAATTCAATACATGATCGATCAGGGTTATATTCCTGCTGTGGAATTTGAAAAAGATCCCAAACCCGCAGATTATCATTGGACGATGTGGAAACTGCCTTTATTCTCTGTTTCTGGCCCCCAAGAAGTTCTTAATGAAGTTCGCGAGTGCCGCACCGAGTATTCTGATTGCTACATCCGCGTGATCGCTTTTGACAACATCAAACAATGTCAAACCATGAGCTTTATTGTTCATAAACCCAATGCTGGCCGCTACTAATTTGGCTGTCATCTAAGTATTGAGTATAAGGGGGGTCGCTAGACCTCCTTTTTTTCTATAATTTGTTATTGAAAATCATTGATTATAGCAAAGAGCGGGATAGTTAGGACATAATAGAGAAAAAGAAATGAGGAGAAGCTTTCATGGCAGCACCCTATAGTGATGATTTAAGACAGAAAGCAGTGAGTGCCGTAGAGCGAGGGGAGAAAAAAAGCCATGTCTG